>SVTB01000179.1 GCA_015064015.1 Oscillospiraceae bacterium
CGGTGCGGTCATTGCTCTTGTCGCAGGCCTCGGCCAGCATATCGGCGCTTCCGTCGATGCCGATCATATCGTACCCGCGGTCGGCCAGCGGGAAGGTCATGCGCCCCGTGCCGCAGGCCAGATCCAACACGATCTCGGGCTTGGCGGGGAGAAACTTACCGAAGCAGGCCTCGATAAAGTCACTCCACCGCTCGTAGTCCACGTCGGCGTTGAATCGGTCGTAGGCAGAGGCGATGGCGCGGTATCCGTCGTACATAGGTATCCTCGAAAAATGGTAAGCAGGGAAAGGGGATCAGGAGCGGCGTCGGTCGGTCACCCCGGGGTGGCGGTTGGCCTCCAGACTGTCCAGGGCCTTGTTGTAGCCGTCGCTGCCGTACTTCAGGCAACGGTTGACACGGCTGATGGTGGCGGTGCTGAGTCCCGTCTGGGCGGCGATGTCGGCGTAGACGGCGTTGGCCCGCAGCATACGGGCGGCCTGCATACGGCGGGACATCTCCTGCAGCTCGGAAACCGTGCACAGGTCCTCAAAAAAGCTGTAGCAATCCTCCACAGTCTCGAGCGTCAGGATGGCTTCAAACAGAAAATCCAGCTTCTCGTCCTTGATCTTGCTTGCCATGGTGAAACTCCTTTCGGCGTAGGGTACAATACCCCACCTTATTTAGAGTTATTATACCACATTTTTCGTCCCGTGTAAAGAGGATTGACCAAATTCACCAAAATTTTTCCGCTGTTTTTCGGTAATTTCAAAAACGCCACAGAAAAGACCACCAAAAAACAAGCCCCCGCCGAAGCGGGAGCCTGCGTTGGGGAGAGAGCTTACTGGTTCTGGTTCTTGCCGGCCAGACCGTTCTCGTAGGACTGGATCATCTTCTTGACCATCTGCCCGCCGATAGAACCGGCCTGAGCGGAGGTCAGCTGACCGTTGTAGCCCTGGTTCAGGGTGACGCCCACCTCGTTGGCGGCCTCCATCTTGAACTGGTTGAGTGCCTGCTTTGCCTCGGGAACGAGGGTCTTATTGCTTCTTGCCATGGTAATGGACTCCTTTTCGTCAAAACTCTTGCTTGTCCCGCCACCTGAACGCCGTGACTCGGCACGCCAAGGGAACCGCGCGCCTTAACGCCAACGACTCGGCAGGGAAACAGCGCATCTATATCATCGAGACCCCGAAGGACTCGCCGCGGCCGTCCCTCGGACTCGCCGTGTCTTGCGCCCTGTCGCGTCTCTGGTATTATTGTGGACGTTTTCGCGGGAGATATGAATGGAAAGTATTTCATGTCGGATACCCATCGCGGGATTCCTTACAAAGTCCGTTGCGAAAATTGCGATCCCTATTGCAATTCAGGGGAAAAAGTCGTATAATAGGATTGTAAGAGCTTAAATGCCATGAGCGGGGCATCGTTTTTCGTACTGTCCTTGCCCGGCTCTTCTATCCTTCTCGTCAGTATCCCCACCAGATCTGTGTTTTAATAGACCCCACACTACCTTTCAAAGGAGTCAATATGGAATTAACCAAAATCGTGATCGAAAACTATAAATCCATACAGTCGCCCGTGACCATATCCTTCTCGCAGAATATGCCGACTGTTTTGATCGGAAAGAATGGGTGCGGGAAGACCACAATATTGGAAGTATTGTTCAGGATCGCGGAAGCGAATCGAAAAGGGTCATATGGCCATGAAAAGGGCGATATTTTGTACAACGCGCGAATACAGCTTTCCGAGGAAGACCTGAAAGCAGTTTTGCCCATCCTGAAGTATGACAAGGAAAAGTGCGAGATCGTAGCTTATGGAGGAAACGAGTACCTCCAAATGGACCGCATAGAATCCCCATATATCGTTCCTTCTTTCAAAAAAGAAATTGCCGATATAGGAGAATTAGCCGATCAGTTGGAGCAAGCGGTAGCTGTTTACCAAAGGCAAATTGAAAAGATCACACGCGAGGACGGCGGCGAATCTCCCATTCAAAGCTTTGATTGGCAATATGCGGATGGTCAATTGACCGATTACTACAGTATTCATTCTAATGCAAAATATTTCATGGAAGATATGCGGAAATTTCTCGATGCTCTGCACGATGGCTTTACCGACAGGGAAAACGAATACATTTTCCAAGGAACTTCTCATGTAAACAGTTATTTTTTGCATCATGAACCAAAAGCTTTTCATCTGAAATATGTCGAGCCTGCGCTGTCTGCCTTTGTTCAAACGCACATTACTATTGATAGGGATGCGATACAAAAGGAGATCGACCGGATCAACACGGAGACCCGGGAGTCATGTGATCTTATCAATACGTTGATCGACGAAATTCGGGAAAGAACGATACGCATCCATGACGGATTCAGGCGGGCGGACGATCGGTTTTGGGATGATCGAGAGGAAAAAGACACCCGATACAGTCAATTGCTCATACGTGTAAAGGAGATCATTGGTCGCAAATGCCTGTTTTTGAGGAACGAAAATAACGATGGTATGTTTCAAAGTCAAAGACGGGATATATACAGCTATCAGGATCACTCTGATACTATTATTAAAACCTATTTGCGTCACGTGTATGAGGGAGAGGACAAAGAGAGCCTTTTGAGCGCATCCAAAAAGGATTTGATTCTTTCCGAGCAAGCACTTGCGGACTTTGAAGCCTATTTGAATGACAATCTCCCTGCTTTTGACAAGGGGATGTATCGAGGTATTTCAGTTGAATCGGATCAGCAAGGGAATCTGTCCATTTTCCTAAATGAAAACACGGGGGAGCGTATCGAGCTGAACGAAACCAGCGCGGGCCGCAGATGGTACTTCACCTACTACTTCATGAAGAATCTGCTGGACGAGGGAGACATTTTCATCATTGACGAGCCCGCCGCGACCTTGCATCCCCTTGCCCAGAGGGAAGTGATGGCTGAACTTACAGAGCTGGTCAGGCGCGGGATTAAAGTGGTGTACTCCACTCACAGCCCCTATCTGATTCCCAAGGAGTGGGAAAGCGTTCATTGCGTGACCATGACCGAAGAGGGAACGAAGGTCGACAATAGCTTGTCCAATCGGGAGTTGACGGAACAGATGAAGGAGATCGTCGGAACTGATATTTTCGATCTGTCCGACCTGATATCCAAATACGAGACTTGCGATGTGGATCAAATCACGAAGAATGCCTATAAGCTGGTGATTGCTACCCAAAAAGAACGGAGCATTCCGAATCAGCAGACCGCCTGCGCTGAGATCGGAATCAGCTTGGATACGCTCAAATCGTGGAATCAATTGCCACGGGACAACCACGGAAATGAGAACAAGGATTATCACAAGATCAGCCTTGAAAACCTGATCAAGGTTCTGCGGTGGGCACGCAAAACCTTTGAGGAAGTGCTTGATTGACCGTGATGGGGGGATGCATCCCCCCTTTTGCGAGAGTGAACGGTTCAGATGCCTCAATCGGATCAAAAGGACGCTTCAAAAAGGGGGATGCGCTCCACTTTCCCTCTGTACCGAAACATGATATAATGATTACATTCCACAGAAAGGAGGTAATCAAAATGTCAAAATACCGAACCATCGACGTCTGGAACAAGGTCTACGGCAAGCAAGAAAACGTCTACGACTACGCGGGACGGCTCATGAAGAAGTCGGCCTGCGGCAATCCCGACAGCGCCTATCACCCCACCCTTGACCATATCCGCCCCCTGTCCGCGGGCGGATGCGACGTCCCCGAGAACATCGTGATTTGCCATCGTGATACCAACGAGGAGAAAGCAGACAGCTTCCCCCATTGGAAGACCAACGGCAAGCGATTCCGCGCCGAGCGGGTCAAGGGCAGAAGGACCGCCTACACCGTCGTCTCCATCGACTGACCCCGAACCGCTATCCAAGAAAGGAGAAACCATGCTTTCCAAACTCAAAAAGTCCCTTCGAAACGTCAACTGCAAGCTCTTCG
>SVTB01000007.1 GCA_015064015.1 Oscillospiraceae bacterium
ACATGGACCCTCACACCATCAAGGCCGTCTGGGGCTTCAACGGCACCGAACGTCCCGGCGCGGTGTATCTTGCTTCGGTTCTTGCTACCCACGCCCAAAAGGGTCTGCCTGCCTTTGGCATCTACGGCCATGACGTACAGGATTGCGACGATACCACCGTCCCCGAGGACGTGAAGGAAAAGCTACTGCGCTTCGGCCGTGCCGCCATCGCCGCAGCCACCATGCGTGGCAAGTCCTATTTGCAGATCGGTTCCATCTGCATGGGCATCGGCGGCTCTATCATCAGCACCGATTTCATTGAAGATTATCTTGGCATGAGAGTCGAGTCTGTGGACGAGGTGGAGATCATCCGCCGCATGACCGAAGAGATCTACGACAAGGCCGAATACGAAAAGGCTTTGGCTTGGGTCAAGGCAAACTGCATCGAGGGCTTTGACAAGAACCCCGAGGAGCTGCAAAAGACCCGCGCCGAGAAGGATACCGATTGGGAATTCGTCACCAAGATGATGGTCATCATCAAGGATCTCATGAACGGAAACCCCAACCTGCCCGACACCTGCCGCGAGGAGATGGTGGGTCACAATGCCATCGCCGCAGGCTTCCAGGGTCAGCGTCAATGGACCGACTTCTACCCCAACTGCGACTTCCCCGAAGCCATGCTCAACACCTCCTTCGACTGGAACGGTGCTCGCGAGCCATACATCCTGGCCACCGAGAACGACGTGTTGAACGGCATCGGTATGCTGTTCATGAAGCTACTCACCAATCGCGCCCAGATGTTCGCCGACGTGCGTACCTACTGGAGCGGCGAGTCCGTCAAGCGTGTGACCGGCTACGACATGAACGGCAAGGCCAAGGATGCCAACGGTATCATCCACCTTATCAACTCGGGCGCTTGCTGTCTGGATGCTTGCGGTGCTGTCAAAGACGAGAACGGCAACGGTGTCATGAAGCCTTGGTATGACATGACCGAAGCCGACATGAAGGCCGTTATGGAGAACACTACATGGAACTACGCCGACCTGGGCTATTTCCGCGGCGGTGGCTACTCCTCCCGCTTTGAGACCAAGTGTGAAATGCCTGCCACCATGATCCGTCTCAATCTCGTCAAGGGTCTTGGCCCCGTGCTTCAGATTGCGGAAGGCTGGACAGTAGAGCTGCCCTCTGACGTGTCCGACGCTTTGTGGAAACGCACCGACTACACCTGGCCCTGCACCTGGTTCGCGCCTCGTTGTGACGGTAAGGACGGCTCTCCCTTCAAGACCGCCTATGAGGTCATGAACAACTGGGGTGCCAACCACGGCGCCATCAGCTACGGTCACATCGGTGCGGATCTGATCACCCTCTGCTCCATGCTCCGTATCCCCGTGTGTATGCACAACGTGCCCGAGGACAAGATCTTCCGTCCCGCCGCTTGGAACGCCTTCGGAATGGACAAGGAGAGCGCGGACTACAGAGCTTGCGCTAACTTTGGGCCTTTGTTTAAGAAGTAATCATAAAACATAAAGGGTGCCGACAATGTCGGCACCCTTTATGTGATACAAAGCGCGCATCATATAACCTGACAAAACCAAAACGAAAACAGCACGGAATCACCCAATAGGCCCCATGGATCACGAAACGGGATGTCTGTTACGTATGCTATGCAGCATCAATCGCGTGCTCTTCTTCTTGCCTCGAAGCAAGCACTGCAGTAAACGGGACGCTCAGGGTTGGGCTCGAAGGTTACCTTAGCCACACCACCGCACTCAGCGCATACAGCCTCGAAATACTGACGCTCGGGCTTACCGGCGTTCTTCTTGGCATCACGACAAGCCTTGCAAGTCTTGGGCTTGTTTACAAAGCCCTTCTCGGCGTAAAATTTCTGCTCACCGATGGTAAACACAAATTCATTACCGCATTCCTTGCAAACCAAGGTCTCGTCCTGATACACAACTTCCTCGGCAGCTTCGTCGACTACGACGTCCATTACTTCCTCTTCGTACATGGGTTTATTCCTCACTTTGATGAATTTATGCCCTTCGGCGGACTCGCACCGCCATCCCGGATTGTCCGTGCTTTACTTAAACCATCGGGGCGTAAGGATGCCTAGGCATCCTTTTTTAGTGATATAGTTCTGTAGACAGAAGGTTTCGCAATTTTTTTCTGATTCGATAAATGGCATTGTGAACGGAACGCTCATCCTTGTCTACGGCCTTGGCAATCTGCCGAACACTGACGCCCGAGACATATCGCCACCATACTTCATTTTCAAAACTTGATAAACATTCGTAAATCATGCCGTAGAGACGGCGAAACCGTTCGGCTTCCTCAATCGCGTGACCCGGATCCTCATCTGTTGGGAGCATCTCGGACTCTAAAGGTACAATTCCCAGACGATGTCGAACATGAAGACGCCGAACTTCAGACACCAATCCGTTCCTCAAGCAAATTTTTGCATACAATCCAAAGTCAACGCCTTCCTGCTCGGTATCATACGTGGAGATCGCGGCAAGAAAAACGCGTTCTGCCTCCTCCTTCATATCCTCCTTTTCCTGAAGGGTCATATCAGCGGTCGTATAGCGTAGTACAGACGATTCAATCAAAGGCCGATATTTCTGGCGAAGACCCTGATAGGCACTCAAACTTCCTTCTCTGGCGCGAGACAATAGCTCTGTCAGCTTTTCCGGCGAGAGCTCTTGCATAGTCGCGTCATCTTGATAAATAGGATTGTTGGGATCTTTGGTCATGCGGGCACCTCGTTGTATCCATTGAGCCAAAAATGACAATCAACGGGCAAAACATTCCTTATCAAGTATATTATACCATGATTTTGCATAATGTCAAGGGGTATTTTTTTATAATTTTTGTTCATATATCTGTTTTTTCTTTATTTTTCGTTCGTTTCGTACAAAAAGCGTCGCCTGTTTTGGTCATTTTAACGATCAAAACTTGTTTTTTCGTCATAGTGTTGAATTTGTCCACATAAATTTTGTTTATTTTAGCTGTCAAAATATACGATTCTACAAAGAAAAAGCATTGCAGGAACTGGAACTTTCCAATTCTGCAATGCTTTGTAGGGTGATTGCTCGATTACATCGTGTAGACCCAACCATACCTACTGCCAAAAATATTGATGGCTATGATGCCACCGACAAATATCAGAAGCAAGAGGATGAAGAATACATCTCGGGCATGGTATTTTAAAATACGAAGCTTGGTTCTTCCCTCTCCGCCGTGGTAGCATCGGCACTCCATAGCGGTGGCCAACTCTCCGGCGCGGCGAAAAGCAGATGCGAAGAGAGGAATGATCACAGGAATTAACGCTTTGGCTCGACTCATAAGGCTCCCCGAGGTAAAGTCAGCTCCTCTTGCCTTTTGTGCCGACATAATCTTGTCCGTTTCCTCCACGATGGTAGGTATAAAACGCAGAGCAATGGTCATCATCATGGCAAACTCATGGACGGGCACTTTAATTTTGGCCAAGGGACGTAAAAGTCGTTCAATGGCATCGGTCAAGGCGATGGGAGAGGTAGTATAGGTAAGGAAAATACCTGTACCGATGACCATGCAGGTAATGCGCACAAGAATAAATAGCGCATTGAACAGACCCCCGGTGTAGATGGTGATAAATTTCCACTGAAAAATCGGCTGTGCATCCTTTTCAACAAACCAAAATATATTGATGATGGCCGTAAAAGCCATAATAAAAATCAAGGCGCGAATGCTCCGCAAAACAATCTTTACGGGGATTTTACTGATGAGGATCAAAAAGAGCGTGGTCACAAGCAAGAGTAAAAAGGAAAAGAAATTTTTACACAGAAATGCAGCCACAATATAAAGCACAGCAGCGATAACCTTCATGCGAGGGTCAAGGCGATGCATCACTGAATCGGCGGGATAATATTGACCAAATGCAAATCCTTTCATGCGTTCCCTCCTTTCTCAAGGCCGAAAAGCGCCTTAAAAGCATCGGAGGCATATCCCACGGTATAGAGACTTTCAGGGAAGCTAATTCCTTCCTTTGCTAACATGAGGGAAAGGCGGGTGATTTGGGGAATATCCAATCCTACAGACTCCAACTTATCCGCGTGGGCAAAAATCTCATCGCGACTTCCTGCCATGAGAACTTTGGAATGCGCCATCACCACTACGTCATCGCAAAACTCAGCCATATCTTCCATACTGTGGCTGACAATAATGACCGTACATCCCGTCAGGCGGTTATAGGCTTTGATACCCGAGAAGATAGCGCGACGACCTTGAGGGTCAAGGCCTGCGGCAGGTTCGTCCAAAACCAGCACCTCAGGACGCATGGCCATGATGCCCGCAATAGCGACACGGCGTTTTTGACCACCCGAAAGATCAAAGGGTGACTGATCCATAAGCTCGGGAGAGAGCCCAACAAAACTGGCGGCTTCTGCCACGCGCTCGTCGATTTCTTCCTTGGAAAGCCCCATGTTTTTAGGGCCAAAAGCAATATCGGATGCCACGGTTTCTTCAAAAAGCTGATACTCGGGATACTGCATAACCAAACCCACACGAAAACGGATCTTACCAATTTCTTTAGGCTTTGCCCAAATATCTTCGCCATCAAGAAGAACCTTACCCAAAGTGGGAGAGGTCAAGCCATTGAAAAGCTGAACCATGGTGGATTTACCCGAACCAGTATGACCGATGATGCCGGTCAGCTTACCTGCGTGAATATCCAATGAAACGGTATCCAAGGCTTTCATTTCAAAGGGCGTTCCCTTGCTGTAAATATAAGAAACATTCAAAAGACGGATTTTGGGATTGTCAGCCGGATGGATGATATCAGCCATAGCTGTCTTCTCCGCAATGAGTGAATCTTTTTTCTTTTTTGCCACTTTAGTCCACCACCTTTTCACGCCATGCTTTGGCGAGCGCCTTGGCACATTGCTCAGGGGTATTGAACGGGCCTTCCAGCTCAAGACCGGCGGCCATCAGTTCATAGCAAAGGGCCGTGCATTGAGGCAGCTCCAGCCCTGCGGCGCGGAGCGTATCTCCATGAGCAAAAACTTCAGCGGGCGTACCGTCAAGAAGTATTTTCCCGTCATCCAATACAATGACACGGTCGGCTCTGGCCGCTTCATCCATATAATGCGTGATGGAAAGAACCGTAATTCCCTTTTCTCGGTTGAGCATTTCCAGGGTATCAATCACTTCACGACGGCCAATGGGATCCAGCATAGCGGTAGATTCGTCAAAAATCATGACACGGGGCATCATGGCGATGATACCCGCAATGGCAACACGTTGCTTTTGACCACCTGACAAGCGATGAGGCTCATGGTGAGCATATTCACTCATACCAACGGTAGCAAGTGCGCGGTCGACCCGTTCACGAAGCTCGGGATTTGGAACACCCAAATTTTCGGGACCGAAAGCCACGTCTTCCTCTACAATGGTAGCCACCAGTTGATTATCAGGATTTTGGAAAACCATGCCTACGATTTTACGAAGAGTCAGTACATCCTCATCGGTGATCTCCTCGGAAAGCACGTTGATGCCATCCACGAAAATTTCACCTTGGGCAAATTCGTAGTCATCCACCACCATATTCATGAGCTTGGCCAAGGTGGACTTTCCCGAGCCGTTGTGACCCAAAATCACCACATACTCTCCTTCTTCTACGGAGAGATGGATGTTTTTCAATACGGGGATAGGTTCACCGTTTTCCTCACGGTAGGCGTAGGATAAATTCTTAATGTCTATCAGAGGCATGATGCGCTCCTTTCTGAGGCAAATTTTCAAATCATCGTTCCCACCTTGCGCTGGCGCCGCAAGGAAGGACAGATCCTGTGGTTGTCACACGGAGACCCAATTCGTCGGCCTCGGTACATCCACCGTGGGCTGCCTTGACTTTAAGATCAAGGATATAATTCATAGTAGAGGGAGAAAGGCCTGTGGTATAGGAATTGATCAGGAAAAACAAGGCGTCGTCAGCTATCAATCCTGCGGCGAGGGATACCAGCTCATCCACGCTGTCCTCCAATTTCCAAACCTCCCCGCCGGGGCCTCTGCCGTAGGAAGGAGGATCCATGATGATACCGTGATATTTGTTTCCGCGACGAATTTCTCGCTCTACAAATTTTTTGCAATCATCCACGATGTAACGGATACGGGCACTTTCCAAGCCGCACAGCTTGGCATTTTCCTTTGCCTGCGCTACAATACCTTTGGAAGCATCCACGTGTACCACCTCGGCTCCGGCCTTTGCCGCAGCCATTGTGGCACCACCTGTATAAGCAAAGAGATTCAAAATCTTCACGGACTTCTCCGGATCCTCGGCCTTGGCGCGGCGGATGATCTTCGAAAACCAATCCCAGTTGGCTGCCTGCTCGGGAAAAAGGCCCGTATGCTTAAAACCCATGGGACGCAAAACGAAGTGCAAATCGCTGTAGCCGATTTGCCAATCTGCAGGAAGATCATTTTTGATCCACGCACCGCCGCCTTTGGAAGAACGACGATAAATACCGTCGGCTTTTTTCCAGAGAGGAGATTTGGCCACACCACGCCAAATGATCTGCGGGTCGGGACGAACAAGGATATAGTTTCCCCATCGCTCCAACCGCTCTCCGTCAGAGGTATCAATCAGTTCATAGTCTTTCCAGTTGTCGGCACACCACATTGTATGTCTCCTTGTTTGTTATTTGTTATAATAATCTGCCAGTCTGGAGCATCCGCTATGGGCATGACAGATGGCGATTGCCAAAGCATCTGCTGTATCGTCGGGCTTGGGCGGTGCGGGAAGATTCAAAATACGGGTCACCATTTCAATGACCTGTTTTTTTTCTGCCCTACCATAGCCCACCACCGACTGCTTAACCTGCAAGGGGGTATATTCAGCGATATTAATTCCAAAGTCTTCGGCCACGGTCAAAATAACACCTCTGGCTTCAGCCACCCGAATACCGGTGGTAATATTGGTGTTAAAGAAAAGCTCTTCTACCGCCATGTGTTGAGGACGGTATTTTTTCATCAACTCCTCCATATCACGGCGAATGGACAAAAGACGCGTCGGTGTTTTCATTCCGGCGGGTGTACGGATCGCTCCATATGCCAAGGTATGAAAACGGTTTCCGCTGTATTCAATGACCCCCCAGCCTACAATGGCCAGTCCCGGGTCGATGCCAAGTATGACCATAACTCCCCCAAAACATACATATTCAGTATATTATATCATAATTTTGAAATTTCGTCAAGAGCTTAATAGGAATGTTTACCTTTCCTTCTCGATATAAAAGGCAGCCCGTAAGGGCTGCCTAAAATTTTCAATTTCACAAAATAATATGCACGAAAATCTCGGAACGGACTTCGGTGGTATTTTCTATAGTGAAAACAAAAGTTTCACCGGGGGTCAGCGTAATTTCCAATTTACCATTCTCATCCGATTCATAAACTGTTTCACCCATAGTGACCTTAACGCCCATACCTTCAATACGCAAGAGGGTTGCTTCGCCGAAATCTCCGCTATAACTATATACTCGGATTTCTCCGGCGGCCTGAGAAAAGACACAATCGCCCTTCAGCACAGGCAGAGGATTCTCAGTTGTTCCTGCATAAACATACATTGAAAAAGGAATCTCAGTAAATTCAGCAGATCCCGTAGCGGCTACGGCAATCAATATTTCGTCACCCTTAGATACTACCAAATATTCGCAACCGGTACCTTCCGTAAAGTAGGAATTGGCCGAAGTATTCAGGTTGGTCATAGCAATTTGATTTTTGTCACCTTGCTCGGTTATTTTTACAACTGCCACACCGTTTCCGGTAGCAACCCACTTATAATACACGGTTTGATCCTTGGGAACCGTAGCGGTCACCGTCTCGCCCTCATTTTCTATCAAAATGGGATTATTATAAGATCCCAGCGCCGGCTTGATGACAAACGTAATTTCTGCATCTGCATCCGTTTGATTGGTAAAGGCAACATAGGCGGGATCACGGGGTCCGTCGCTGACAAAGGGGAAATTGATGACACCTTCTTCGTTGGGGGTATAGTCAGTATCTTTGTAAGATACTGTCAGATTTGCTCCGGTCATAGTGAATTCACAATCCTTGGCACCGTATGTCATATATACATGAGTCGCACCTGCGGGGATAACCACGGTAGTGGTATCCGATGTGATAATAAAGGGACGCTCTTGGGTGCCATTAGGATTATTATCCATAATAACCAACGCATATTCAATGGTACCCTTCACAATAGTAACTTGGGTATCTACGGGCAAATGACCTTCGGGCAGTTCTTCATAAGCAACAGTGTACTTCCCTTCTGTCAAAATTACTTCCTCACACTTGCCCTCTGCGTTGGTTTTAAGCGAAATCGTGTTGAGGGTGTCGGTAGCAACCAGCTGTACATCAAGATCGGCCATGGGAGTTCCCTCTTGGGTGGTTATGATAAAAGTGCAATTAACTTCGGCAGGCGCCTCTGTCCCCGCTTCTGTCTCCTCGGGAGTGGTTTCTTCAATCTGCGTCGGAGTTTCATCAGGTGCCTCAGTGCTTGTGGAAGGTTCAGCACCTCCGCAGGCTGTCAGCACGCTTGCAAGGAGGGCTGACAGCAAAGCCAGCACTATCAACTTTCTTACATTCATAAATAAGCTCCTTTGTATTCTTCTCGATATCATTCGGGACGTTTCATGGTATATGCACCAACCTTGATCTTAAAGTCCTTATTGACCGCAAGCTTGACATTCATTTGATCGCCGGATACGTAGGTAATCTGGAGACCGTCGGTGAGATACTCATAGGTATACACAGCGGTCTTAACACCGGTCTTGGTGGTATTGGTAATTTCCACAGTTCCCTTGGTGGCACCAGAAGCTTCAGGCGTGAATATTACCTTCCAGGTTGTACCATATACCCAAGTACCATTGAGCACATCGCTGATTCTGATAGCCTCAACAACATGAACGACAACGGTACAGGTCACCGAAGGATCGGCCACCGAGGTGAGGGTGATCTCATAATCTCCCAACTGATTAGGCTTAAATGCTGTCACAGCCACGGGTTCACGTAATACCTCAATGGTGGTATCTTCCAGGGTCGCATTGGTCATATTTTGAGTAATAGCTGCCGTGTATCTGGCGTCCGTACCGCTGGCAACAGCAGCGATGAAATGCATAACCTCACCTATATACATGGTATATTCGCTGTAGGTCGAGTATCCTCCGTTGGCATCAAAAATTTGCGTCATGATGGAAGTAGGCGCAGGATAGACGGCCACGATGGTAATGCTCTTGGTCTGTTTTTCAGTGGTAAAGGTAATGGTGTAGGTACCTTCCTTCTGGGCATTGATAATCATATTGCCGTCAGTACCCGCATAGGTGATCACAGCGCTCTCATCGTTACAGGAAATGTGTACGCGATCAAAGGCTGAATTGGCTGTGGTGGGCAACATATTGACCACCTGCAGGTCAAGCTTATAATCCGAGCCGGTGATCATAGGAATCACATCGCCATCCTTCACGGAATTTCCGTTGACATCCACAATATCATAGGAGTTAATCAGGATCACATCGGGATCATAGGGGTTGGTTGCTGTTCGCTTTCCTACGGTTTGATTGATGACAATTTCGCTTTCCGAAGTAACCAACTTCAGGTAGGTCAAGGCTCCGCTTTCGTTGATCTTGAAGCTAACATTCACTTCGCCGCCATAGACAAAGGAGAAGCTGTAGGTATCCGTCTTCTGATCATAGAACTCCTGATAATCCGCGCAAGTAAAATCAGCGGAAAGGTGCATTCCGTAAAGCTGATAGAGTAATTCCTCAACACCGTAGCAGTTAAAGGCATAGGAGATAAACTCACCGCTGAAATAGTAGCCCTTCATAAAGGCGGCCTCTGCACCCATGTTGCGGAAGGGATCGCCTCCCTCTTTCTGGATCGCAAAGATAGAACCGTCATCGTTTTGATGATACCAATACTCAAAATTATTTTCCGTGCTGTAAACCATATCGTTGAGGATATTACTGAAGGTGTGATGATCCTTTATATACAGATAACCGTCACCGAATTCATAGGTCACGTCGCCCTGGTAGTTAGAGCCGGTGAAAATCATCTCGATGGTGCCGCCCTTGATCTGCGTCACAACGTCAGCAGAGGCCGCATTGTCTACCACTACTTCCATGGAAACGTATCCCCCGCAAATATCGCACTTATCGTCGCGGTTTTTGTCTTCGTGGTTGACCTCATCACCTCGGACATACTGAGGATTATGACCGCAGGTGGGGGCATGGTAGTGAGTATCCGTACCAATGACCCAAGCGGAGGTATCAAAGGTGTGGGTATGATCGTAGTTCCATGCGCACACGTCACAAATACCGTCGTTGTTGGCGTCAGCATGGGGCTCGACACCGTCTTTGACATTGTGCGTACAGGTAGCAGGATGCCAATGGTTGGTCTTATCGTGACTCCAATCGGAGGAGAATTCGTGAGTGTGATCGTAGTTCCAAGTACACACATCGCAGATACCATCGTTATCCACATCTTTATGTGCTTCTTCATTGGCTCTTACAGCATGGCCGCAAGTAGACGCATGATAATGTACCTTTTTGTCCCAGACCCAAGTCTCCGTATCATAAGTGTGCTCGTGATTATAATCATAACGGCAAACATCACATTCCTCGTTACTGTCGGCATCCACGTGGGCGGCCTTATCAATACCCGCAACATCATGGCCACAGGTAGGCGCGTGCCAATGGTGGGTATCGTTGATGGTCCATTTGTCACCGGCGTCATAGGTATGGTCGTGGTCATAGTTCCAACCGCAACCATCACAAATACCGTCGTTATCCTCATCGGCATGGGGAGACAGTTCTGCCGTTACCGTATGGGTACAGGTAGGTGCTTTCCAATGGTTTTCGGCGTCGTGAGACCAAGTCTCAGCATATGTATGGGTGTGATCGTAATTCCAAGCACAACCGTCGCAGATACCGTCGTTGTTGCCATCCTCATGAGGGGCTTCTCCGTTAGGTTCTACATCATGGCCGCAATCAGGCGCGTGCCAATGGTTATCAGCATCGTGACTCCACTCCTTGGCATAGGTATGCTCGTGATCGTAGTTCCAGCCGCAGCCGTCACAGATGCTATCGTTGTTTGCATCGGCGTGGGAGGCTTTTCCTTCCTCGACAGAGTGGCCGCAATCGCTGTTGTGCCAATGGTCTGTCTGATCCCAAGCCCACTCTTCCTTAAAGGTGTGCTCATGGTCGTGATCCCAGAGACAGATATCGCAGATACCATCGTTATCCTCGTCGGCATGAGTACCCACGTTGGCCTGCATTTCATGGCCGCAGTTGGCGGCGTACCAATGGCCGTCCTCATCGTAAGACCATTCGGTTGCAAAGGTATGCTTGTGAGGTGCTTCGGTAGGCGTCTCTTCCCCACCGCCGGTGCAAGCAACCAAAACGCCCGCCAACAACAATGCCGATACAAGCAAAATAAATATTTTTTTCATGGTTTCATTCTCCTATGGTTGAGATTATTTCTCAACATAATAACCGCAGGCAAAAAGCCATTGGTCAGCCTCCGTAGCAAAGGCCTTGATAGACTCATGAGTTTCTACAAAGCCCTGGCCATCGCGGAATAACAGTTGGCTGATACTGTATTTTTGCAAAAATTCTTTCAGTTCTTCTGTTACAGGATAGCAACCATCGGTATTGCAATATCCTGCATAGCCCGAGGCACCGATGGCTTCGGGAGGACAAGGCGTACATTGCTCGGTGCAGTTTTCACAGCCCTCAACACAAGCGCCGGGACATTCTCCTTTCGTCCAACAGGGGCAATTTACCGCACAGAAGTAGCCCATATCCATAGATTGACCCATAGACATCATGGCCGACCATCCTTCTATGAAGAGCTTATAATTTTCTGTATTATTGGATACCGTCAGCGCTTTATTGCCGCGATATTCGATGGCGGTAAAGGCATCATCAAAGAATCGGCAGGGTTGGGAAATTTTGGCAAAAAGAATGGGGCCGGTAGGCTTTCCTGTTGCCTCGTCAATCAGATGGTAGTAACCATCTTCTTCATTAAGGGCGAACCGATCTCCGTCGAAAAGGCTAAATGAACCCATGCTTATCTCAGCACCCACAAAATCATACAAGTTCTTATCATAATCGGGAGCGTGTTTGAAATTTTCCGTGGGCAGAATCAAAGTGGCTTTCGTCCGATCCCAAGAAAAACCGCCGTTAAACTGTACCACAAAAGTGACAGTCACGGGATATTTATTATCTCTGGTATCACTTTTGACAGCGAAAGTAAAGACATTACCAATCTCCTCATCGGAAATTTTAACATTGTGACAGAAATTTTTTGTATATTGAGATGCCGCACCACCATCATCCAATTCGTAAGCAAACCATTTAGCTGCAAAGGTACCCGTGTAAACATCCAGCCGAGGGTTAATGCTGTTGGCGGTTACATCCATCCATGACTCCACCGAATACTGCCCGTTTTCCAAAGGACGGAATTCATAGAATACTTTGTCCCGAGGACCATTCAATGTAACCTGATACACACCGGGCGTATTCAGGGAGATACAATGGTATTCATCCGAGCCATCCCCACGTGTTTTGATGATCTCATAAAGAGGAATCTCAATATGGCGGTTGATATTATCCGCCGTATGCACATTAGGATTGTAGGCAAGCCCCTCGGGAACCGAAGATAGGGTAACCTGATAATCTCCGTCGAGGCCGCTTATCGTGGCCTTTCCGTTTTCGTCAAAGGTAGCGGCATGGAAGGAAAATCCGTCTGTCCATTGGGCATTGAGCGGCTCTTCTTCAGAAGGAACAAAAGGCTCTCCGTTCAAAGTCAAAGTAACCGAGAAGGAATCATCATCTCCCGCCTCCGTTTGATCCTCGGCTATGGTTTCGTTTTCATTGGTTGCATCCGGGCGATAAAGAGGATCGTTATATTGACCGCAGGAAAATGCAGATAAGATCAGGCACAGCCCGAGGAGGCAGGCCGCGATTTGTTTAATATATTTCACAGGACAACCTCCTTACGCTTTTTTGCCAAACAGGCTGCGAATATCCTTCCACTTGATTTTGCGAATGAACACATCTACAACGAACAAAGCCACAGCGGCAATGAACAAAGGAACTGCAAAAGATACCACATAGGTGGCGATCTCGTCCTTATTATTCTCAATCAAGGGAACTTCACCCTCGGTAACGGTGCCTCGGTTTCGGATGCACTCATGCAGGGAGGCAGCATCGAAAATCACAAAGCGATCATACTCGGGAGAATAAGAAATATTGTAAATCGACGTAGCGGAAAAGGCCTTGTCATCATACTCATAAAGAATCTCAATGATATATTTCCCAAGATCGGGGGTGGCAAAATCATAAAAATAACGGGTAGAGTCAAAGGTGAGAATTTCGGTAATGGGCTCCTCTGCTCCCGGCATCCACAGCTTAACCGTGGTTTGAGCGTAGGGATTGAGAGTCACGGGAATGATCTCCACCTGAGAATACGTACCGTCAAAGGTGACGTTGAGAGTAAACGGATAGTCGATACGCTCCTTGGGAACATTCGTCTCCAAAAGGTTGCTCAGAAAACGTACGCCTTCTGTGCTTTCCCAAGCAGACATCCACTTCCCTGTCATGGTGCCTGTAAAAGAGCTGACACGGCCATTACCGTAGCTCCAATAAGCATAAACAGGGGGATGTATAGTTACTTCATCGGTTTTCTGATAATCCGTCGTCAACACCGTGGTAGCGCTGGCCTTTTCTCTGGCATACACAAAGCCCATCAAGGGGGGCAGATTTGTAATGCCCTCCATCACAGCGTCAGTTTTAATCGCAACATTCACAGGAGCTTCGCCTTCAATCACGGATTCTGTGAGGTCATCGGCAATTTTGGAAAACATAAGTTCGTCCAACTCGCCCTCGTCAACCACATTATAGAAATATCCGCCGCCAGCGGCCGCAATTGCTTTCATATTAGGCTCGCCCTGCGTAGACACGGTATTGAGCACCGAGGTATAAATATCACTCTCCCGAAGCTTTTTGGCCACTTCAACGGCATTGTTGGGCTCTAAGGAGTACGACATGCCATCAGAGATCAGCATAACTTGGCGTTGCTCATAGGGCAATAGCGCCATGAGCTGATAGGCTTGTTCCAGAGCAAGACCAATATAGGTACCTTGTGAAGGCTCCACGTCCATGATCATGCGAGCAATCTCGTCACGGTTGACCGCTTTGGTGGGGGATTGTACGACAGATACATCACCCGAAAAGGCAATAACGGTGACATAATCATCGTCACTCAGCAGGTTGAGAAGCTGGATTGCGGCAGACTTGGCAATGGACAGCTTGGATAAATTTTGCATACTGCGAGAGGTATCCAGCACGATACCATAGAGCTTGGCATCTTGGTCCGAGTTGCCGAATTTGACCGGAAGCATATCCGATAGCTTTGTCAGCACTTCATCCTCTTCTCCCTTATTCTGCAACACAAGATCGCCCATGCTAACAAGGCTCTTACCGAACTGAGATACCGCGATATCTACTGCATAAACAAACGCAGAATAGTTGCGCAGGGTTCGGATATCCACACTTGAAAGAATAATCTCATCATAGGTACAGATATCCTCAATAGTGTACGGGACATTGGGGTTATTGATAAAAGGGGTAATGATCGCTTTATCCCCGTAAAGCGCCTGCGCTTTGGAGAGATCCTCAGGAATGGAAGAAATCAAAAGAACCTTAAGCTGTCCTGAGACGGTTTGGGTAAAACGATAGGCATTATTATAGGGGGACTGGTCGCCATCGGCTGTTACTTTGACTTCGTAATCAAAGGTGCCGGGAGTGGCAGTATTCAAGTCAAAATTGACAATATTATATCCCTTGGTAAGTGTGACGGCGGAATCCGCTACCTTGCCTCCATCACGGTACAAAGAAATGGTAGCTTGACCATCAAAACCGGATTGCAACAGCACGTTGGCAGTAGACTCATGACGCTGATAGGTGGATGCGGTAAAGTCGACACCTGACACCTGCACCTCGGTAGCACCATCGGGGAGGTTATCATCCAAATAGACAGCATCTATGTACACGTTTCGGCTATGAAGGTTTTCCACGGCACGGATAAATTCAGCAGTGGCTTCTTCATTAGCCTCTTTACCGTCAGTAATGAGCACAACTCGCTTGATCACATCATCGCGGAACAAAGTGGAAACGTAGTTGAGCGCGAGGGAAATGTGTGTAGCGCTATCATCCACCTTTGCCTCTTTCACCGACAGGATTTCCCCACCCATGGGAGTGAGCTCGGTGTAGTCCTTACCAAAGCAAATAATACCTACTTTGGAGTTTTCCGGGAGCTTATTTTGCAGATCGGCAATATAGCCATCAATTTTATCCAAATTTTCGTGGGCAGAATAGGATACGTCGGCCACGACGTAAACATGGGTCTCTGTTATAACGGTAGTAGCCATAGTACCGGCGGCAGCCAACACCAAAAGCACCACGATGAGTAGATGAAGAACCAGAGAAACGGCCGCACTTTTACTCTTGTTTTCCTTGCGGATCGCTATAACAAACGGGATGACAATGAGCAGGAGGAGAGGAATGGCTACGAGCAAAAGCCAAGGATTATCGAAGCTGATATTTCTCATAGCAATACACCATCCAATCTGCCACAAAAATTACGGCGAGGGCGATGAGCACCGCCATCAGCGCGTCGTATTGTCCATCAAATCCGCCGGGGGTGGCTTCTCCCTGCAGACTCAGTTCCAATTCAGCCGAAACGGGCTTTCGTTCATCCGCATGAACGGCGGTGTAAAGTTTAAACTGTCGTTTGGTGTTGGCCACGTTCATGGTAACGGTATACACACCTGCCTCGGTGGGAATTAAACGTGCAGTAGCGCTCTCTGTACTGATATAGAGAGTATCGCCTGAAGGGGTATCCACACGAATGCTTTCACAGTTGGCAGGCACATTGATGGTAATCTCATCCCCACATTCGTAGGTCGTACTTTCCAGAATCTCAGGGAAGGAAAACTGTACCAGGTTATCCATCAGCGCCGCAAAATCATAGAGAAGCGGCAGGTTAGAGCTACGCAGATCAAAGGCAAAGACCACCTCACGGTTGCCCAAAGCATTGGTACCCGCAAAGATCACGGGATTTCCCTTGTGAGACATGATGGTGGTAAAATTGCGGTAGAGACCGTATTTGACGTAGGCGGATACATAGACCTCGTCTCCCGAAAGGTTTTCAACAAATGCCTTGACGGAGGAAGCCGTAGATTTAGACAGTTCCAAGAGCTCAGCTTTATTGAAGGTCAACTCGCCTTGAACGCTAAAGCCGGAATCTGCCAAGCTTGCCTTTTGGTTAAAGAGCCAAACGGCACCGTCGGGAGGCATTTCGTCGGGCGTATAGCCATCAAAAATGTATAGGCCATAGCCTCTTTGTCCTTGGTACTCTTTAGGAGATATGACATCCATCTTCGCATTCAGTAAGGTATCCAGCATGGATTGAACAAAGAAGGGCGTATCGCTGACGATAAGGGTATGATAGGAGTTTTCGCTTTGAATATCAAAAACCTCGTATGTATTGTCAATGGCAAAGGCATCTTCTTCTACGATATTAACTTTAAGCTCAGAAAAATCCGCTATTTTTGCCTTGAGCTGGAAGGGGGTCTCCTTCCCTTTCGCCGCTACAACAACACCCATGGTAATGGGTTCTGCGCTACCGTTGACATACAGCTCCGTGGTCAATGTTGCATCACTTGTATAAGAGGTAAGGTAGCCATTTACGGTGAGCAGCTTATCAACATAAGCATACGTCAGCCCCGAAACAGCATAATTTTCTGCCTCAGTTCCCACATGAAGAAGGGTCATGTTGTGGGCAGTGGCGTAATAGGTATCGGTGACAAGGTAAATAAGCGCGGAAGGGTTTTCGGTAAAATAGGCCTGCGCACTGCCAACAGCATCTGCCAAAGGAGCCTTGCCATGGGCGGGGGTAAGCTCTGAGAGTAAAAGAAGCGCTTCTTCTTTGCTGTCGGTGGCTTCAAACACCATAGACATATTATCTCCCGCATAAACAAGAGAAAAAATACTACCGTCTACGGCAGACTCTATGGTTTGCGCGATCTGTGCTTTCGCCTCGTCAAAGCGGGTGACAGGAGTGCCTTCCTCATTGACGCCGTAAGTCATTCCCATACTTCCCGAGCCGTCCAAAATGAAGAAGTAATCATTGGCGGAATTGGGGACTGTGATCATGGGATGAGCAATAGCCAAGGAAATGGCGGTCACGGCCAAAATTTGCAGGATCAGGCTGATGATACCCGTCAAACGATTTAAGGGATTGCGGCGCTTGAGAAATCTTTCACTCAGCGTCCAAAGGTAAGTAGAGGATACGGTCTGCTCGGTATATTTGCTCTTGATAATGTAGATGATAATAAGCACGGGAATACCGATCAAACCCAAGAGGCCAAGGGGATATAAAAAGCTCATTTCAGTACCCCCATATCAACCATATTTTCAAAGAAGACCTTCCCCATGGAGTCTTCAGCAGAAACCAACATATAGTCGGCGCCTCTGGCGGCACAATAACCCGAAATACGATCTTTAACATAGGCCAAAGCAACCTTATACGCCTTAGCGATGTCACGGTCGATGTTCTTTTTATAGGTTTTCGTGGCGTTTTCCGAGTCGAAGAAATGCACACGGCCGCGAGTCATCGGATTCAGCTCCTCCTTTGAAAGCACCTGCACACAAAAAGCGTGGCGGCGTTTCCCTACCAAATGGTCGATGGCATCCTCATAGTTGTTATCCGTAAGAAAATCGGAGATGATAACCGACATACCGTCACCATATCCTACATTTTCAGGCAGGAGAGCGTTGCTGATATAACTATCGCCGTCAAAAGAAATGTCATTGAGGCGATTGATGGTGGAATAATATGCTTCCTTCCCCACCATGCCGAGAATAACGTCATGCACCTGTCCTTCGCGGATGACATAAATGGAGACCTTGTCCATTTCGCTCACCGAGAGGTAGGCAACGGTAGCGGCGATACGGAGCGCTTGCTCCGCTTTTTCCGCGCTGCCATAAGCCATAGAGCGGCTGGCATCGATATAAATGCGCGTGTGCATTTGTCGCTCGTCTAAATACAGCTTGAGATAGAGCTTGTCAAAACGAGCGAGAGCATTCCAGTCGATCTTGGTCACGTCATCTCCCGCCATGTAGTCACGGTAATCCGCAAACTCACAGGAGGAGCCATAGGTCTTACTTTGGTGGTTACCGCCAAAAAGACCTGCTACATTGTTTTTGATGAGCATTTGCAGGGTTTCCACCTCCTGCAAAAATGCCTCATTGATGATATTTTTTTCCATGCTCTATGCTGAAATCACTTTTTCTTGGTTTCCTTCAGGAGCATACCGATGACATCGTCTACAGAGAGGTGCTCATTGATAGCAGCGTAACTTACCTTGATTCTATGACGAAGCACGGGATATGCCAGTGCTTCTATGTCGGCATACGATACGTTGAAATTGCCGTTGATCAGGGCGCGCACCTTGGCACAAGTAATGAGCGCCTGGGCGGCGCGGGGAGAAGCACCGTACTTGATGTACTTCTTGGCGGTGTCGGAAGCCTTGTCCAATTCAGGATGTGTACCGGAGACAAGACGCACGGCATAGTTCAATACCTCGTCGATAACAGGTACAGAAGCAGCCAGTGTGCGCATATCCAGAATGGTAGCACCATTCACTACGGATTCCGCTGTCTCAGCCATGGTAATCTGTGTCATCTTAACAATATCAGCCAACTCATCGTTGCCGGGGAATTTCATAATCAGCTTGAAAATAAAGCGGTCCATCTGTGCCTCGGGCAGAGGGTAGGTACCATCCTGCTCGATGGGGTTCTCGGTAGCCAGCACAAAGAAAGGCTCTTCCAAAGCATACGTCTTGTTACCCACAGTAATCTTGTGCTCCTGCATAACCTCCAGCATAGCGGACTGGGTCTTGGGGGTGGCGCGGTTGATCTCATCAGCCAGCACCAAATTGGCAAAGATGGGGCCCTTGCGGAACTCCGACTTCATGTTACCATTGTCATCACGAACGATGACGTTGGTACCCGTCACGTCAGAGGGCATAAGGTCAGGAGTAAACTGGATACGGGAGAAGGGGAGGTTCAACACGTGGCTGAGGGAGCGGACAAGACGGGTCTTACCAACGCCGGGCACACCCTCCAAAAGCACATTGCCTCCTGCAATGATGGCGATGATGACGTTATCTACGATATCTTCCTGACCGACCACGTCTTTTTTTAACTCGGACTTGATCTTGGCCACGACCTGACTGAAATTCTTGACTTTTTCGATGTTTTCCATGGTTATTTTACCTTCCTCGTTATGTATGTGAAATGTTTTTAAATCAATCGGCTTTTTCTTTTTCGGAGCC
Source organism: Oscillospiraceae bacterium (assembly GCA_015064015.1). Lineage (GTDB taxonomy): Bacteria > Bacillota > Clostridia > Oscillospirales > CAG-272 > CAMEON01. The sequence continues at coordinate 19,409 of SVTB01000007.1, forward strand.
GTCGTACAAAGTGGCGAAGTAGTGGCTTATGAATTGTTCCAAGCTTTCGGGAGGCTGTCCTTCCTTAAGCTTATCCGAAACCACAGCAAAATAACGATTGATCACTTCGCCGTATTTAACATAGGTATTTGTGACGGGATCGAAAATCACGTCGTCGCTTCCGTAAAGGATATTTCCCTCTCCCGGTGCGCCTTGATCGCCTTTTTCCTCTTCGTCCTTTTTGCTTTCATCGGGATCTTCATCTTCGCCAGGAATTTGTGTTTTTTCCTCTTCGGGGAGCTCGTCCTCAGAAATTTTGAAAATATCCATAAGCGATTTGACCGCCATGTCCTTTACCTGCTTATTGGTATGTTGAATATAAAGGGCATCGATCATTCCCTCGGTGGTATCCTCAAAAATATCCGATATCTGTTTTTGTGCCCAATCGCGGGTGTATTCCGGCAAGACCTTCGCAATCTCGGAAAGGCTTGTTTGTTGATGCTTCAGAACAGAGAGTATGGCATCATCTGTGGGAAGCACGTCGGAAACTTTCAGGATTAAGTCATTTAGTGCCTCAAGATAGACCTGTAGAGGTTCGGCTACTTCATCTACCTGTAACGCCTCTCGCGCGGCTGTCAGACTTTTTTCAACTTCTAAACCGCTGAGCATATCCAACGCCATAGCCATATCCTGTAAATCTTCATGTGCCGATGCTTTCAGATAGGGACTGACAAGATTGGCGGAATTATGCTCACGGACAATGGTATTCAAGTGAGAGATCACGGCGATGACCATGAGCTTCATATCAGCCTCTTTGTCAGTCACCTTCAGAGCGGCCAAAAGCACCTCCAACTCCGTCACCGTATCCTTTTTGGGTCCCGCCTCCATATCTGATGATCTAACCTTTTGAATCAGCTCTGTTAAAGCGATTTCCTGCCAGGAGGAAAGCTCAAAAGGAGGCTCCGGCTCTTCAGGGGGAGGTTCTATCGCCCTAATCGGGGTCATAATAGCAACCGTCAAGCAAGCAGCGGCCATCAACGGGGCTATGACATTCAGCCAAGCATAACGAGACTTGACGGCGCGCTTAGGCGCATTCAAAAGATGTGCATCGGTATCCTCTCTTTGGAGAGTGAGCATATCGCTTTCCTCATGCTGATAAGCCAGCATGGTCTGCACCTTTTCTCCTAAATGCAGATCTCGGTCTAACCGATAAGCAATCTTTTTTTCAGAGGGACGCAATACAAGGAACGTGACAAGGCTGATGACTATAGCTAAGCCTGTGCCTATGGGTAAGCAGAGAGCAATACTTGGAGGAATGGTCGACAGCTTTTGATAAAGCATGGCGCCGCTCGCACCGAGCAGGCCGCATGAGATTCCGAAGAGCAAGGATTTGACGAGAGCGGCCCTTCGGAGTTTTTTCTTGAATCGGAGATATCCGACACTTTTTGGGGAAGGAATCATATGTTTTTCCTCGTTTCTGTTGGGAGATATGTATTCAAATGTCACAAACACATGAGGGGAAATCACAGCAAAACGGCCAAAAATAGAAGGCTCGGGCATCCTTCCCCTTATATGTAATACTCTGTTCAATAGTATAGCACAAAATGACGAAAAAGTCAATAGAAACGATGTTATTTTTATCCTCATGAGGCTATGTGAGGGCCAGTAAATTACATTCATGATTTTCCTTTTCCTGTCATATAGTGAACTGTGAAATTCGGCATCAGCACTCACGGCCATCGAGTATATCGCTCGGCGTTTGACAGGCAAGCGGCGTTTGTCAAAGAAAGGAAATTCATATATGCAGATTACTTTTCATCAAGGCTCGAATCTACGACAGAAGGCCCCCCTTCTCTCCCTCAAGCAAAAACTTGACGGATTATCCAAAGAAGAAGTTGAGGCAAGCCGATCGCGCTTCGGAGGAAACATATTAACACCTCGGCAAAGAAAAAGCTTTTGGTCGCAATTTGTGAGTAATATGAAGGATCCCATCATTCGTATTTTGCTGGGCGCTTTGGTTATCAAGCTCTTTTTTGCCCTGATCGGAGGAGGCGCAGATTGGTTCGAAACAGGTGGGATCGCCGTGGCTGTTTTATTGGCTACCTTGATCTCTACCTTATCCGAATACGGCTCGGAGTCCGCTTTCGCAAAGCTGTCCGAAGTTTGCGGGCAAAGCTATTGTCGGGTACGGCGTCTTGACGATAACGGAATTCCCGTCATACACCGTATTCCCATAGAAGAAATTGTGGTAGGCGATATTCTTTTATTAGAGGCAGGAGAGCTCATATCGGCAGACGGGCGCTTATGGGAAGGTAAGCTATCGGTGGATCAATCCGCTATGACCGGCGAGAATCGCGATATTGAAAAATATCCGCATGACGATTCGAGCCTAACACCTCATAACCCTGCCGCCTTGTTTCGCGGATGTACAGTCTTGCAGGGACACGGCGTGATGGAGGTTACAGCTGTGGGTGATGCTACTTTTTTGGGACATATTTCCGAAGAAGTGCAGGCTGACACGAGGGACAGCCCCCTCAAAAGACGATTGGCTCAGCTGGCAGGACAAATCAGTTATCTTGGATATGTAGCCGCCGCATTGGTTGGGATCATTTATCTGATCAACGCGATTGTATTCGACAGCGGGTTTAACAGCGTTCTCATGCTTCAAAAGCTGGCAGATTGGAAGGCTCTATGCGATATTCTCTTCTCTGCTCTGACCTTGGCACTCACGGTTTTGGTGGTTGCCGTACCGGAAGGCCTTCCCATGATGATTGCGGTGGTATTGTCCTCCAATATCAAAAAAATGGTAAGGGATCAAGTGCTTGTTCGAAAGCCTGCCGGCATTGAGGCAGCAGGCAGTATGAATCTTCTATTCACGGACAAGACAGGCACCCTCACAGAAGGAAAGCTTAGCGTAGGAGAGATTTATTTAGGTACGGGAAATCACTTTTCATCCGTTGAAGCATTTGAGCAAAAAGCCCCGGGGGTATGGACACATTTCCACATATCCTGTGCTTATAATACGGCTTCATCCGCGGGACACATGGGAGACGATCCTGCCCTAATAGCCGTCGGCGGCAACGCCACAGACCGTGCCCTTTTAAACTTTGTGCTTACACGTCCCATGCCGGCCATAGAATCGGTTGAAAATCTTCTTCCCTTCGACAGCACCCACAAATATGCCTCGGTAGAGATCCGAGCCAAGGGCGGCACACGACATTATGTAAAAGGAGCACCCGAAAAGTTACTCCCATATGTGCGTTATACATATAACGAGCAAGGGATCCGTGTTCCCTTAAACACCGAAAGCATTAAAGAATGGTTACAGAAAACAACCGAGACAGGCGCTCGGGTTATTTTGATAGCCGTTGGCGAGGAAAAGCAATCGAATGAAAAGGTCACCCAAGGGAGTTTGGGTGTATTGACACTGATTTGTCTTGTTGTCCTGAGAGATGCGCTTCGCGCTGAGGCTGCGATCTCTGTCAAAAGACTTCAAGGCGCCGGGATTCACGTTGTCATGATGACCGGAGACAACAAGGAAACAGCACGTCATATAGCCAAAAGCTGCGGTATTCTGCATGGAAAGGTTCAGCGCGTGTTGGACAGCTCCGAGCTTTCCCGTATGAGTGACAAGGATATATCGGAAGCACTTCCATATATCGGCGTTATTGCTCGCGCGTTGCCTACGGATAAAAGCCGTCTGGTGCGGATCGCCCAAGAAAGCGGATTGGTCGTGGGTATGACGGGAGACGGGATCAATGACGCTCCTGCCCTACGTTATGCCGACGTGGGATTCGCCATGGGGAGCGGCACACAGGTTGCCAAAGACGCGGGGGATATTATCATTTTGGACAACAACCTCAGCTCTATCGTTCGTGCGGTTCTATACGGACGCACCATTTTTAAGAGTATTCGAAAATTCATCACCCTCCAGCTCACCATGAATTTCTGCGCCATGGCAGTCACGATGATCTGTCCTTTTATAGGAATAGATGAGCCTGTGACGGTGGTGCAAATGCTATGGATCAATCTCATTATGGACACGTTGGGTGGATTGGCTTTCGCCGGAGAAGCACCTCTTCCCTCTTACCTAAAGGAACCTCCTAAAGGGCAGAATGAGCCGATTTTGAACAGTTACATGAAGCACCAGATTTTTTGGTTAGGCAGCTTTACTGTGGGGCTTTGCCTTCTGTTTCTCAAATGGCCTTTTATCTCGACATCTTTTCGCCCTGCCGATGATGATATTTACCTGTTAACCGCTTTTTTTGCTATGTTCATATTTTCATCGGTCTTCAACTGTTTTGGAGCGCGAACGGATCGCTTGAATCTATTGGCCGGATTATCTCAAAATCCCGGATTCTATCTTATCATGTCTGCTGTACTGGGTATACAGTTAATTTTTGTTTATGTGGGAGGTGCCATACTTCGGACCGCTCCTCTCACCCCTGAAGAATTGTGGCTCACACTCGCCTTGTCCCTTTTGGTAATTCCCGCCGAAGGACTTCGCAAGCTCATTTGGAGACTGAAAGGAAAAAACGAGCGATTCTAAAAAGCGATATTCATGAAAGCACAAAAAGAGAGGTCAAAAGACCTCTCTTTCTGTATGCTATCAAATTTTAAACGGATGCAAGGCAACAGCCTATGGGCATCTTAGTACATTCCGCCCATACCGCCACCCATGCCACCGGCGGCGGGAGCAGCCTCCTTAGGCTCAGGCTTATCGGCAACGACACTCTCGGTGGTGAGGATAACGGAAGCGATGGAAGCGGCATTCTGCAAAGCAGAACGGGTCACCTTGGTAGGATCCACAATACCTGCAGACATCATATCAACATAAACCTCGTTATAAGCGTCAAAGCCATAGCCAACTTTGCCGGTATTGACAATGTTATTGACAATAACACCACCGTCAAAGCCTGCATTGGCAGCAATCTGACGAACAGGCTCCTCCAGTGCCTTCAGAACGATCTTGACACCGGTCTTCTCATCGCCCTCTACAGTCTCGAGAACCTTCTCTACGTCGGAAATAACATTCAGGTAAGCGGTACCGCCACCTGCCACAATGCCTTCCTCAACAGCCGCCTTGGTAGCGTTGAGAGCATCCTCAATACGGAGCTTCTTTTCTTTCATTTCAGCTTCGGTTGCGGCACCGACCTTGATGACGGCCACACCGCCTGCCAGCTTAGCCAAGCGCTCCTGGAGCTTTTCGCGGTCGAACTCAGAAGTGGTAGTCTCGATGGCAGCGCGGATCTGACCTACGCGGGCCTTGATCTCGTCGCTGTTGCCGGCACCGCCCACAATGATGGTATTTTCCTTGGAAACCTTAATCTGACGTGCTTGACCCAGTTGTGCGATTTCCACATCCTTCAGCTCATAGCCAAGCTCAGAAGAGATAACCTCGCCGCCGGTGAGGATGGCGATATCGCGAAGCATTTCCTTACGGCGGTCACCAAAGCCGGGAGCCTTGACGGCAACGCAAGTAAAGGTGCCACGGAGCTTGTTCAACACAAGGGTGGTAAGGGCTTCGCCTTCCACGTCCTCAGCAATGATCAGAAGCTTCTTGCCGGCCTGTAGCAGCTGCTCGAGCAGGGGCAGGATTTCCTGAATATTGGAAATCTTCTTATCGGTAATCAAAACAAGAGCATCGTCCAGCACAGCCTCCATCTTATCGGCATCGGTTACCATATAAGGAGACAGATAGCCGCGATCAAACTGCATACCTTCAACCACCTCAGAGTAAGTCTCGGCGGTTTTGGATTCTTCAACAGTAATCACACCATCGGAAGTGACCTTTTCCATAGCGTCTGCGATGAGCTGACCAATGACCTCATCACCTGCGGAAATGGTACCAACGCGAGCAATATCTTCCTTACCATTGACAGGCTTGGAATTAGCTACCAAAGAAGCAACAGCGGTATCTACAGCCTTCTTGATGCCCTTACGGAGTACCATGGGGTTAGCGCCTGCGGTGACATTCTTCATACCCTCGCGGACAAATGCCTGTGCCAAAAGTGTAGCGGTGGTAGTACCGTCACCTGCGGCATCGTTGGTCTTGGTAGCAACTTCTTTCACCAAGGAAGCGCCCATATTTTCGGCTGCATCCTCAAGCTCGATCTCTTTGGCGATGGTCACGCCATCGTTGGTGATAAGGGGAGAACCATATTTTTTATCCAGTACAACGTTGCGACCTTTGGGGCCCAAAGTGATCTTGACTGTGTCGGCCAACTGGTCAACTCCGCGCATCAGTGCGTTTCTTGCTTCGATTCCGTAAAGAATGTTCTTTGCCATTTTTAATACCTCCAATTCATGTATCGTGTTGACAATCAGTCAACGGTTGCGTAAATGTCATCCTCTGGAAGGATGGTGTATTCAACACCGTCCAGTTTGACGGCGGTGCCGGCGTACTTGCTGGCGATAACCTTTTGACCCACCTGAACAGTCATGGGACAAAGAGTGCCGTTTTCATTCACTTTACCGGGACCGATGGCCACGACTTCTGCGATCTGAGGCTTTTCCTGCGCGGCGGCAGTTAAAATGATGCCACCCGAAGTTTTCTCTTCAGCCTCGATAAACTTGATCACAACACGGTTAGACAGGGGATTGAGTTTCATGTGTTTATTCCTCCTATGATGTGCGTTCAACGCATTTTATACATAATATTTAGTCCCTATGGGGCATCCGGTTTTAGCACTCTTAGCTTTCAAGTGCCAACCATGACATATTTTACACCAATTTCAAAAAAAATCAAGTGGTTACGGCTAATATTCACACAATATTAACAATCGCACTTAACGATTCCCCTCGCTTCTATTTTTTTAATTCCTTCCATATACTTTTTTCATGGAGGTGATCGCATGGAGATCATTTTATCCGCAGTTCCTTTTTTACTATTGGGTACAGGATTTTTTTATATTTTTAAGCTGAGGGGATTTTACCTGCTACATCCCTTCAAGACCTTTCGAAAGCTGTTTGTGCATCCTAAGGGTTCAGGGTCTTCTTCATGGCGTGCACTGGCCATGGCGCTGGCAGGCACTTTAGGAGTAGGCAACATCGTAGGGGTAGCGACGGCCTTATACTTAGGTGGCGCAGGGTCGATTTTTTGGATGATTTTCAGCGCTCTCATTGCTATGGTGCTGAAATATGCGGAAATATGTTTGGCCATGCGGCATCGCCGCTACCGTTCCAATGGCGAGCCCATTGGTGGAGCGCCCTATTATATTTGCGGCATTCTGAAAAGCAGGGGGCTTCCCCAAATGGGACGTATCATGGGAGGCGTGTTTGCCTTGCTTTGCCTTGTGAATACCTTTACCATGGGAAGTATGCTACAATCCAACGCAGCGGCTTCTGCCATGCGGGAAGGGTTCGGTTTGCAACCATGGCTGACGGGAAGTATCCTAGCCCTTCTGACACTGATCGTCTCTTTAGGCGGGGCGCGACGCATTGCCTCTGTAACCGAAAAAATTGTTCCTTTAATGACCGTAGGCTTCTTGGGCCTTTGCCTGTGGGTACTGATATTACGATATGACCGTATTCTTCCATCTGTGTATAACATTTTTCATAGCGCTTTTTCTTTAGGAAGCATGGGAGGCGGTATCATAGGATTTATCACATCTCAGGGATTCCGTTACGGCATTATGCGGGGCTTGGTGTCCAACGAAGCAGGATGCGGCACAGCACCGATGGCGCACGCAACCTCAAGCAGCAATAGTCCCGCAACTCAGGGAATTTTCGGTCTTGTGGAGGTTTTTGTGGATACCATCCTGCTTTGCAGTATCACGGCGTTGGCCATCTTGGTCAGCGATATTGAGATTACCTCTTTAGGCAACGATGGAGTTCGAATCGCCAAGGAAGCTTTTGCTTCGGTCTTAGGCCCATGGGCCGGCACCTTCTTTTCCGTGGCAGTTTTATCCTTTGGCGTAGCGACCATTCTTTGCTGGTGTCATTATGGGGCAACTTCCCTATACGTCCTTACGGGTAAAAACCCCTTCCGTGCCCGCATCGGAGCTATGATTTTTTCTGTGTTGTTTTCATTTTCTGTGCTCCTTGGCGCACTTTCGACACCAGACGGTGTGTGGGTATGGGCGGATATCGCTCTTGGCAGTATGACGATTTTAAATCTCGCGATCCTACTGCTCGCGCACAAAGAGGTTATGCTCGAATCCGAACGATTATGGGAATAAATCCTCACTTAGTAGAGCTTTCCTGCATAAACTTGGAGCAAACGATAGGAAAGGCAGGATTGCTTCATGAAACGAACACTTTTATATTCCCCCTCCGGGGAAATCAGATTTTTTGCCTCCGCCAATTCTCAAAACGGATTTCGAAACGACTTTCCCTTATGCTTTGGAGATAACAGCGGTATCTCGGTTCTTTACATTCTCAAGGGAGGTCCCGGAACGGGTAAAAGCCATTTTCTGCGCACAGTGGGTAGATATGCTCAAGCCGACGGATACGAAACGGTATATTATCTTTGCTCTTCGGACCCATCCTCTCTTGATGGTGTCATCATCACAGGTCAAGGAAAACGTATGGGATTCTTAGACGGTACAACGCCTCATGCGTGGGAGCCTGAATTGCCGGGAGCGAGAGAAGAAATCATCAATTTGGGCGCCTTTTGGGACGGAGAAAAGCTTCGCAAGCGTCAACAAGAGATCCGACAGCTGGATCACGCCAAAAATGCGTGTTATGAGGAAGCCTATCATTATCTTCACGCTTGTGGGGATATAGGTGTAGCAGTGGAAAATCAATGCGCCCCATTTATCCGCAATGAACGACTTTTGTCATTGGCGAAACGGCTCTTGAAAGAAGAAAAACCCGGGAAAGGCTATCAAGAGACACCGGCATATTTGGCCTGCGTGGGCATGGCAGGCTGTGGATATTTGGATACTTATGAAATTTTGTCCAAAGCTGTCGGCGGAGAAATCATTTATATGGATGAATGCTATGGTCTCGCTTATGAGCTCACCTCTTCCTTGCGCGCGGTATCCAAGCAAAAAGGTCTTTCTTGTCTGGTATCATATCATCCAATTTATACACGCAGAATCAACGGCCTTTACTATCCTGACAGTGGCCTGTGCATTATTGTAGGAAACGGAGAGCCCCCCGCAAGACCTCACCGTTATCTGTCTCTAAACCGTTATTTTGAAACAGATTTTCGAACAGTACGTTTCAAAATTCGCCATTCGCTCAAGCTATCCGAAGGATTACTTGAATGCGCCTGTCAGAGCCTTGCCAAGGCGGGGGAATACCATTTTGAGTTGGAGAAAATATATGCGGAAGCCATGGATTTCAAGGCCAAAAACGATTATGAAACGGCTTTTTGCAAACAAATGTTTATGAAAGCTTGATCATTGAGTAGATCATTCCATCATATTAAAAAACGCCCGCAGGGATTGGCCGCGAACACGGCTTTTCTCTGATCGGGCGATTTTCAGGGCGATTCTATACAATATGACCGGAACCCGCTTGAATATTTTTGAGTGCCTTCCTCAGTTACCCACATGGCTTCAACCTCGGGGAGAGACTCGATAAGAGCAATGCCTTCTTCATAGGTCATACAAAAGAGAGCGGTGGAAAGCGCATCTCCTTCGGCGGAACTTTTTGTTACAATCGAAACAGAGGAAAACCCTTCTGAGGGCATGAGCGTTTCGGGATCAATGATATGGTGATAGCGTTTGTTATCGACAATATAGTAGCGCTGATAGGAACCGCTAGTGACGAGAGATTCACCGGCCAAAGCCAGATACGCAAGATAAGGCTTCTCTTCGTCATCGGCAGGGTTTTCAATACCCACCGTCCATGGAGTACCGTCACCCTTAGTGCCTACGGTACGGACGTTACCACCCACATTGAGCACGTATCCGGTAATTCCCTTCTCTTCCAAGCTACGGGCCACCATTTCCACGGCATACCCCTTGGCTACAGCACCCACATCTAACTTCATCTGAGGATCGGTGATGGTAACGGTAGAAGCCTTCTCGTCAATGATCAAGCAGTTGATATCGGTATGCGCAGCGGCCGCTGTCAGCTTATCCATGGGGGGGAGCTGAGCGTTCCAAGGCTCGTCTATACCGTCGGTACGGTAATCATGCCAGATGGACAGCACGCTCCCCATGGCGATGTTCACTTTGCCGTTGGTTTTGGTATACATATCCTTGGAATAAAGCAAGAGATCAATGATACGGCGATCCACCTGAACGGTACGGTGGACGCCATTGGAAAGCTCATTGACAGTACAGAGATTTTCCATACCCTCAAAGCGGTGATAAATGGTAAAGAGCTTATGATATTCTCCTAATTGGGTCAAGATATCATTCGCAACCTCATCAAATTCTTCACGAGTTTTGGCATAGCCTGTAATGGTCGTTGCGGTGTCAAAATAGTCGAAGGAATAACTGGAGAATTTTTCTTTTTTTGCCGTGCAAGCCGAGAGCGGCAGGTTGAGCCAAAGTACAACCACAGCAAGCCACAAAGATAGGATTTTTCTTTTCATGTCTTTTCGTATATTTTGAAAAAATGGGAGGCGAGCCTCCCATTTTTCATGTTTGATTAGCCCAGCTTAGAAGCAGCCTGGGTCAGACCGTTGACCAGAATGGTGCAACCGGCATTCTTAACCTCGTCGGTACCGTAGTTATCAGCAGCGCAGAAAGCTACGATCTCGG
>SVTB01000008.1 GCA_015064015.1 Oscillospiraceae bacterium
GGGTTCTGAGGGAGAACCGTAGGTTCTATCCCTCAGCGGCGCCTCTTTTGTAACTTTTCTCTCGACGAGGAGAGAAAAGTTAGTAAGTTAAACAACAATTTACCGCTCCGACCATAGGTGCAAGAATGTTCAGGAATGTTTCCCGACCGTTCTTGAGCCTATCGTTTTACATGAACTAATGAAAGGATAGACTATGAGAATTATCATCGACTGCATGGGCGGCGATCACGCCCCCCATGAAATGTTGGCAGGCGTTGTGGAAGCATACAAGAATGCTGCCGCACAAAGCGAATTCCTCCTTGTAGGAAACGAAACTGCTATTAAAGCTGTGGCCGCTGAGCGTGGGTACGACCTCACCCCCTTTGAAATCCGACATACCGAACAGGTTATTACCATGGAGGATGACGCCATGGCGTGGCGCAAAGATAAAAAGGATGCCTCCATGACGGTAGCCCTCCGCGCCCTGGCCGACGGGGAAGGGGATGCTGTGGTCAGTTGCAGTAATACCGGCGCACTGTTTTCGGGGGCTACCATGATCGCCCGCCGCGCCAAGGGTGTTCACCGTGCCGCCATCGGCACCGTTCTGCCCTTTGACCCGCCTGTGCTTCTGTTGGACTCGGGAGCTAACGTGGTGGTTCAGCCCGATTTTTTGTTGCAATTTGCTGTCATGGGCACGGTGTATATGAAAGCGCTCTATGGCATTGACAATCCCCGTGTGGGGCTTCTGAATAACGGCACCGAGGAGCATAAGGGAACCGATCTTCAGCAGGAAGCATACGAGTTCCTGTCAGCTTGTCCCAATATCAATTTCGTGGGAAATGTAGAGGCGGGAAGCCTACCTCACGGTAGCTGTGATGTTGTGGTTACCGATGGATTTACAGGCAATATCACCTTGAAGGCTTTTGAGGGCATGGGAAAGCTGTTCTCCAAAAAGCTTAAGAGCGTTTTCAAGTCCGGGCTTGGCGGTATGTTGGCCTACCTTTTGATCAAAGGCCAGATCAAGCGCCTTCGCCAAAGCTTTGACGCTTCGGAAATTGGTGGCAGCCCGATTTTAGGTCTGCGCAAAACTGTGATCAAAGCTCATGGCTCCTCAAAAGAAAAGGCTTTTAAAAATGCCATTTACCAAGCCATTACCTTAGCATCCTCGGGGGCGCTGACCCGGATGCAGGAGGATATGGAATTATTGGAGGCTTCCAAGCAGGAAGCGAAAGGGGGAGCGGCAGATGCTACGTGATGCCCACGATCTCAACTACATGGAGGCTCTCAAAGAGTTAGAGAAGTATTTGGGACATACCTTTAAAGACAGATCCCTGATCTCTCGCGCTCTCACTCATTCTTCCCATTCCAATGAAACGGGAGAGCGCAATCACCATCTCCTCTGCAACGAGCGTTTGGAATTCCTTGGAGATTCCGTGCTGTCTTTGGTGGTCAGCCGCTATCTTTATCAGCACTATCAGAACGAGCCGGAAGGCGACCTCACCTGTATGCGAAAGGATGTTGTTTGTGCCCCCGCGTTGGCGCGTTATGCCCGAAAGATCTATCTGGGCAACTGCATTTTGTTGGGCGTGGGAGAAGACCGCAACGGCGGCAGAAACAATGAAAATATTTTGGCCGATGCTTTTGAAGCCGTTTTAGCCGCACTGTACATAGACACTGGAAATAGCCTTGATGCCGTAGCGAATTTTCTTCTTCCTTTGGTAGAAGAAGATCTTCGTGAGTACGAGACCAAGGGAACCGATCGTGACTATAAAACCCCTTTGCAGCAGTTTATTCAGCAAACCGAGGGGGATGTACTGGAATATGTTCTTGTCCGTGCTGATGGCCCAGATCATCAAAAAACCTTCGAGGTGGAGGTGCGTGTTAATTCCAATCCCTGCGGAAGAGGTATCGGTACTTCGAAGCGTAAGGCCGAGCAAGCCGCCGCCAAGGCCGCGCTGAAAGTGTTTGGGCTTTGCTGATGGACGATGACGGTGGGGCATGAGTTGATCCCCTATTCTCAATCGTATTATAATTTCTTGCGTTAAAAGCAAATTTAAAAATCATAACAGGAGATTTTCCGTGTACTTAAAATCAATTGAACTGCAGGGCTTCAAGTCCTTCCCGGATCGCACAAAGCTCATATTCGACCCGGGACATTCCTCCGCACAAATGCGGGTACAGGACGATGTCAACGCCGGCGTAACTGTTATCGTCGGCCCTAACGGTAGCGGTAAGTCCAATATTGCCGATGCTATGCGTTGGGTACTGGGCGAAATTTCCTCCAAAACCCTGCGAGGCAGTAAAATGGAGGACGTTATCTTTGGCGGTGCCGATAGCCGCCGTCCCATGGGCTATGCCGAAGTGTCGGTTACCTTTGACAATACGTCTGATTTCTGTAAGTTAGATTGCCCCTACGACGAGGTAACCGTTACCCGCCGCTATTTCAGAGCGGGCGAGAGCGAATACCTCATCAATCGCAAGGCTGTTCGTCTCAAGGATATTTACGAGCTCTTTTTGAATACGGGTATCGGCCGTGACGGATACTCAATCATCGGTCAGGGTCGTATTGCCGATATGGTTTCCCGCAAGAGCGAGGAGCGTCGCAGCATTTTTGAGGATGCATCGGGTATTGCCAAGTATCGCCTCCGCAAAAACGAGAGCGAGCGAAAGCTGGACGGCGTAGAAAATAACATGATCCGCATTCGCGACGTGTTCGCGGAAGTGGAAGCTCAGGTGGGGCCTCTGGAAAAGGAGGCTGAAAAGGCCAAGCGCGCTTTGGTGCTTCTTGATCGCAAAAAAGAAGCCGATATCAGCCTCTGGCTCTATGATACCGAGCGCTTGCACAATGATATCACCTCTGCCTCCGAGCTCAAAAAACGAGCATCTTTCGATTTGGAGCAGGCGGATGATGCGTTACAATCACTGGACACCCAGAATCGCCGCGTCACCGAAATGAGTCAAAGCAGTCGTCAGATATCCGAGGCTTTGCGCGAGGAGATTTCGTCTTTGACGGATGCCCAGCACCGTTTGGAAAGCGAATTCCGCGTGACGGAAAGCAATATCGCCCATACAAGAGAGTTGATCTCGTCTGCCGGTCAAAACCGAGAGGGCTTGCATCGCCAGTTGGAGAATGAGCAAGCGCAGGCGGCTGTCTATGCGGGGAAGCTGGCAGAGCATACTTCCAAGGAAGCTACCTTGGAGGAGGCGTTTGACCGCAATGCCGCAGATATTACGGCTCTGCAAGAGCATATCACACGTCTGGAGGAAGAAGTAGACCTCATGGGCGCGGATATCCACGATCGTGAGGAAGCCATTGTTGAGCTGAAGGTGCGAGTTTCTGTGTTGGAAAATACCCGAAACGAAAACAGCGACCGCAACAGCGGCATTCTGACCGATATGGAGCAGTACGAGGCCGTTTCCGCCGATCTTTCGGCGCAGGTGGCCAAACGCGAAAAGACCATGAGTGGCTATCAGCAAAGCCTGCAACAGGTGGTCGATTCTCTGACGCAAGCCGAAACAGAGCTTGCCACGCTGAATGAATCTTACGGAGATCTTTTTGACCGTTTGAATGAAAAGAGACTTCGCAGAGACTCGATTGCCCAGCGCGTTGCTACCTATAAGGCCATGGAAGAGCACTACGAGGGCTATGCCCACGCGGTCAAATATGTCATGAAGCAATATGCCGAAGGGCGTATCACAGGTTTTGGCGGAGAAAAATGCGGTAAGATTTACGGCCCGCTCTCCAAGGTTATCACTGTGGATCAGCCGTATATTACCGCTGTTGAGACAGCCTTGGGCGCCAATCTTCAGCACATTGTGGTAGAAGATGAGGCTACTGCCAAGGCCGCCATGTATTGTCTAAAGCGCGGTGAAGCGGGGCGTGCCACCTTCTTCCCCCTGACTTCCATGCGTCCCCAGACAGAAACCCCGGAAATGAAGCAGGCGGCAGGCTTCCCCGGCTATGTGGCCGTGGCGGATACCCTTTTGTCCTGTGATGATAAATTCCGAAAAGTGGTATCCTCTCTCATCGGGCGCACCGTGATCTTTGATACCATCGACCATGCGACTGCTATGGCGAAAGCTCTTCGCTATCGTGTCCGCGCCGTCACGCTGGACGGTCAGCAGATCAACGTAGGCGGTTCCTTCACGGGCGGTTCTGTCAACCCAAAAAACAGTGCTCTGTCCCGTGCGGGCGAGATCAAGCGCATGGAAGAGGAAATGCAGGATATCAAAACCGTGATTGCTGACATGGAAGCTGAGCTTTTCAACTTGAAGGAGCAGATTAAGGAAGTCGATGACGGAAAAATGGGCTTGGAGGATAAAAGAGATCTTTTGCGTGTGCTTCTGAACAATGAAACCGCTGCGAGAGATCAGCTGCAAGCCAAGTTGGATGCTAACACCACCCTTCTGAACCGCATGAAGGAGGACTGTGAAAAATTCATTCGCATGAGCGAGCAGAACGAAGAAGATATGATTTCCCTGCGCGCCGAAGCGGTCTCCTTGACACAGACGGTGGAAGAGCTTAAGCTCTTGCGAGCCGAAAAGGCCGAGAAAAAGGGAGAGGCAGAGGATCGTGTTGATACGCTGGAGGCTGATCAGACGAAGCTGATGATCTCTCTCAGCGAGGTCAGAAAAGACAAAGAGACGGAAGAAACCCTCTCCCGTGTCTGTGAGGAACGCATCCAAAACTTGTTGGCTGATATCAAGGCTTTGGATGATCGTGTCGCAGAGCACCACCGCAGGCTTTCCGACTATAACGTAGCGCAGACTGAGAACCGCCGTAGCTACGCGGAGGGTGAAGTCCGTATGGCAGAGCTGACCCGAGGCAGAGACGAGGCCGAGAAAAACAGCGCAAGCTTTGAGGAAAAGCTGGCCGCGCTGTCTCAAAAGCTCCGTGAGCAGATGTCTACCCGTGAAAACCTTTTCCGCGAGTTTACGTTGGCCGAATCCAAGCTGGCCTCCTTGCAATCCGAAATGGACAAGCTGGCAGGTAAGCTTTACGAGGATTACGAGTTGACACGCGCTGAGGCCTTGGCGTTGAATTATCCTCCCGTAACTCCCGAAAATCGCGGACAAATTTTAGCTACCCAGACCGAGTGTCGCAACAAGCTCCGTTCCATTGGTCACTTCGATCCCGATGCGGTAGAGAAGTACAAGGATGTCAAGGAAAGATACGAATACATGAGTGCCCAAATCGAGGATTTGGAAAAATCCCGTGCTGAGCTGACAGGCATCATCACCAAGCTGGAAAGCCAGATGAAGGAAGCGTTTACGGTTTCCTTCAATGCCATCAATGAGAATTTCGGCAAGACTTTTTCGGAGCTCTTCGGTGGCGGCTCGGCTGAATTGTCCCTCACAGACCCCGAAAACGTACTGGAAAGCGGCATTGAGATCAAAGCCGCTCCTCCCGGCAAGATCATTAAGAGCCTTATGCAGCTCTCGGGCGGCGAGCAGGCCTTCATTGGCGTTGCGTTGTTCTTCGCTATCCTGAAGGTCAATCCCACCCCGTTCTGTATCTTGGACGAGATCGAGGCCGCTCTGGACGAGGTCAACGTGGAGCGTCTGGCGCAGTACATTAAGCGTTATTCTGACGAGACGCAGTTCATCATGATTACCCACCGTCGAGGTACCATGGCCGCCGCCACAAGGCTCTACGGTGTCACCATGCCCGAGCACGGTATCTCCAAGGTACTGGCTCTGGATATCGCAGATATTTCCAAAAATAAGGAGAACGACTGGAATGGCCTTTTTAGCTAATTTGTTTGGTAAGAAAAAGAAAAATCAGAATGACGACGACCTTACCGAGGTTGAGGAAGGCTTGACCGAAGAGGAAGAGGCCGCCGCCGAAGCCGCCGAGGAAGCTCTTCGGAACGATAATATCCCCACCGAAGCCGATGTAGAGGAAGCTTCTGAAACCATAGAAGAGGAAGGCGAGCATCTGGAAAAAATTGAGGACGAGATCACACTCCTGGAAGAGCAGACGGCCTATTTGGGTGAGGTATGCCGAGGTATTATGGAAGGCCAAACCTATTTGGAAGAGGACCCTCCCGCCTTCTTTGAGGAGGCAGCTCCGGCTGATGAAACCGGAGAAAAAGATTCCGAAGTCATTGAAGATGCCGAGCCATCCCTTGCGGATTCGGCTCCCGCAGAGGAGGAGGATACGACGACCAAGAAATCTTTCTGGGGCCG
Organism: Oscillospiraceae bacterium; assembly: GCA_015064015.1. Lineage (GTDB taxonomy): Bacteria > Bacillota > Clostridia > Oscillospirales > CAG-272 > CAMEON01. The sequence continues at coordinate 6,169 of SVTB01000008.1, forward strand.
TTTGAAATCCGGCTTGACCAAGACCCGTAACGCCATTTTTGCCCCCGTGGATAACCTTCTCAAGGCTTTTACCAAGATCGACGAGGATCTGTTTGAGGAGCTGGAGGAAATTCTGATTACCGCCGACGTGGGTATGGCCGCCACTGAGGAAATTTTGGACGAGCTTCGTGAGCGCGTCAAGGACGGTCGCCTCAAGGAGAAGGAGCAGGTCATGACCGCCCTTCGTGAGATCATCACCGGCATGATCGGTGAAACCCAACCCCTGAAGCTGGAGACTACCCCTACCGTTATTATGGTCATTGGTGTCAACGGCGCGGGTAAGACCACTTCCATCGGTAAGATTTCCAAGCGCCTTCGTCTCCGCGGCAAGAAGGTGGTGGTGGCTGCCGCCGATACCTTCCGTGCTGCCGCTATTGACCAGTTGGCCGTTTGGTGTGAGCGCGCACAGGTAGAGATGGTCAAGCAAAGCGAGGGCAGTGATCCTGCCGCCGTGGTCTTTGATGCCATCGCCGCCGCCAAGAAAAAACAGGCTGACGTACTGATTATTGACACCGCAGGCCGTCTGCAAAATAAGAAAAACCTCATGAATGAGCTTGCCAAGATGAATCGTGTCATTGACCGCGAGTTGCCCGATGCCTGCCGTGAGAATCTGCTGGTATTGGATGCTACCACGGGTCAGAATGCCGTGTCTCAGGCTAAGGAATTCCGCAATGCCGCCGACATCACGGGTATCACTCTCAACAAGCTGGACGGCACGGCCAAGGGTGGTATTGTAATCTCCATCAAGCGTGAGCTTGGCATTCCCGTCAAGTTCATCGGTGTGGGCGAGAAGATTGATGATATGCAGGAATTCGATGCCGAGGATTTCGTTTCCGCGCTGTTTGGAGAGTAAGCCATGGACATGATTCTTGCTTCCCGCAATCAAAAAAAAATCAAGGAATTGAACGCCATCCTCTCGGCTTCTATCCCCGATATTCGCATCCTCTCGCTGGATGATATCGGTTTTGAGGGTGACATTGAGGAGAACGGCACCACCTTCGAGGAAAACGCCCTCATCAAGGCCCGCACTGCCATGGCAGCAGGGGATAATCGCTATCCCGCCGTAGCCGACGATTCGGGTCTTTCGGTGGATGTACTGGGCGGTGCTCCCGGGGTATACTCCGCGCGCTACGCGGGTGGCCACGGCAATGACGAGGCCAACAACCAATTACTTCTCAAAACCCTTGAGAATACCCCGGATGAAAAGAGAACGGCACAGTTCGTGTCGGTCATCGCCTGCGTTTTTCCTGACGGTCGAAAGATTTTGGTGCGTGGGGAGGCCAAGGGTCTAATCTTGCGCGAGTACCGCGGAGAGGGCGGCTTTGGCTATGATCCTCTGTTCCTGTATCTTCCCGAAAATGAGGGAGAACCCTATAATAAGACCTTCTCGGAGATGACATCTGAGGAGAAAAACATTATCAGCCACCGCGGCCGTGCCATTCGAAAGCTGGCTGTGGAGCTATCAAATCAAGTGAATCATCGAGGTAACACATGAGCAAATATCAAATCGAAGAGTATTCTGTTGCCCCCATTACGTCTGCTCAAAGAGCCAAGCTTCGCTCTCTGGCTGCGGATATGTCTGCCATCATTCAAGTGGGCAAGGGTGGTATCAACGAAACCCTGATCATCACCGTACACGACGCACTGGAAGCCCGTGAATTGATCAAGATCACCGTGCTGGAAAACTGTGACTACACCCCTCGCGAAGCGGCAGATGCTCTGTCCGAGATTACCCGCTCCCATTGCGTAGGTGTTATCGGGCGCAAGGTGCTTCTGTACCGTCCCTCCAAGGACTCCAAGCACCCCATTGAGCTGAAGTGATATGAGAATTGGAATTTACGGCGGTACCTTTTCTCCCGTACACGCCGGTCATGTAGCCGCCGCCAAGGCCTTTATGGAGCAGATGTGGCTGGATATTCTCTATGTCATTCCTACGGGTGTAACGCCCCATAAAGAAATGAAGGGGGATGCTACCGCCGTTGACCGCCTGGAAATGTGCCGTTTGGCCTTTAAGGACATGGAAGGCGTGATTGTCAGCGACTTGGAAATGCGCAGAGAAGGGAAGAGCTACACCGTGGACACCCTCAGAGAGCTGTATCATCCCGAAAACCGTCTGTTTTTCCTCATGGGTACCGATATGCTTTTGACTTTGGGACAATGGCGAGAGCCTGAGGAGATTTTCAAGCTTTGCTATCCCGTTTATATCCGTCGTGAGGCTGATACATCTTTGGATGAACTGATTGTTGAAAAGATTGCGGAATACCATCGCCGTTTCGGCAAGGTGGTGCGTCGTATCACAGCGCCTCCCATTGATTTGTCCTCCAGCACCGTTCGCGCTGTCATTGCCCGCGGTGCCTCTGTCCAAGGACTGGTTCCCCCGGCCGTTGAAGCGTATATCAAGGAAAAAGGCTTGTATCAAGCATAAAGGAGCCCATATGAATCCAATGATGCAACCCTGGAGCGAAGCGGAACTGGATGCGTTGCGTGAAACTGTTAAAGCCGCAATGTCCCCCTTCCGTTTTACCCACACCGCCGCTGTAGAAATCATGGCCATACGGTTAGCGGCGCTCTACTGCCCTGAAAGCACCCAATATTTACGAGTTGCCGCCTTGCTTCACGATCTGACCAAGGAGAAAAAAGCCCCTGAGCAGGAATCCTTGTGCCAAGCTCTTGGGATTGTATTGACCGAAACAGACCGTATGTCTCCCAAAACCCATCACGCCAAGACGGCCGCTGCCTTAATCCCGTCGCAATATCCCGCGTTTGCCTGTGAGGAAGTCATTTCTGCGGTTCGGTATCATACCACGGGCAGAGCAGGAATGACCCTCGGGGAAAAGATCATTTATCTTGCCGATTATATCGACGAAAGCCGTACTTTTCCCGATTGTGTTGCTCTCCGCAAAAGCTTTTGGTCAGCTGATCCTCAAAGCATGACCACGCAGGAGCGGCTCAACCATCTTGATGACGTGATCCTTCTGTCTTTTGACATGACCATTCGTGCTCTTTTGAACGAAGGTGCGCCTATATCTCCCGATACCGTCAGTGCTCGCAACAGCTTGATCTGTGAAAGGGACGGCAGAAAGCTTCTGATGATACCGTAAAGGCTACAGGTCTTAATATTTGAAAAACATAAAGGTATCTCTAAAAACTCTATCGTTGAACGAGCGGCGAGCAATTTGTTAGGCAATTCAAACCAAAATTCGCACGCATAGCAGGAGCTACGTGAAGAAATTTTGTGCAGAAGTGCCGACGAAAGTGACGCCGATTCGTCAGTGAGAGGTTTTTTAGAGATGGCCATAACTATATTGATAGAGAGGTAAACCCATGGATGAAATGAACTTGAATTCTATGAATGAAAATACCGAGCCCACGCCCGAGCCCTTGACCGGTGCGGAACCTAAAGCCTTAGCTCATGCAATGGCTGAATTTTTGGATAACAAGCGAGCCCGCGATGTCAAAGTGATTTCTATGACAGGGAAGACCGACATTTGCGATTTTATGGTGCTGGCTACCGGTACCTCCTCCACCCACGTGCAAGCACTGGGGGGAGAAGTGGAATATCAAATGAGCCGCCGTATGGTGGAACCGCTCCACGTAGAAGGCCGTGATAACCACGCATGGATCGTGCTGGATTACAGTCACGTGCTGGTGCATATATTTACAAAAGAAACACGAGAATTTTACAATCTCGACCGGCTTTACGGAGAAGAGTGATATTTTGCAACAAGACACCTCCTAATTTTGAGTGGGAGGTGTCTTAATTTTGAACGTTGGACAAAAAATAATGTATTTTTAGAAACTTTTTCGCAAAAAAGTCTTTACAAATTCGAAACCATATGCTATAATAAAAATGCTATAAATTATGGATGGACTGTGTCTAAGGTTTCAGAGAAAATTCAATCTTTGTTCACAAGATCATCCTGTTTGTACGTTATGATATCTATAGGAATGAAGAAAATTAAGTGAATTTCGCATATGCGTGCGGTAGGAGGAAAAGACATATGATGGACACCAAGATCCTTGTGGTGGACGATGATCCCGTCATCAGCGAAATGCTGAAAAATTATTTTGAAGGAGAAGGCTACGAGGTAAAAACCGTAGGAGATGGCGCCGAGGGTGTCAGCTACTTCAAGATGTATGAGCCCGATTTGGTATTACTCGATATCATGCTCCCCAAGAAAGACGGTTGGCAAGTCTGCCGCGAGATCCGTGAGGTTTCCGCAAAGCCTATCATTATGGTCTCTGCCAAATCCGATGTTTTCGATAAGGTGCTGGGTCTTGAGCTGGGGGCGGACGATTACGTAGTCAAGCCCTTTGATCCTAAGGAGCTGTCGGCCAGAGTGAAGGCTGTGCTTCGCCGTTGCCAGACCAATGCGGGATCGGGCGATGATGAGGTCATTCGTTTTGATAATATTGAAATCAGCAAGCTGAAATATGAACTGAAGCTGAAGGGAAGATCCATTGATATCCCTCCCAAGGAATTGGAGCTTCTGTATTTCCTCGCTTCTAATTATAACCGAGTATTCACTCGAGATCAGCTTCTCGATAAGGTTTGGGGCTTTGATTATTTGGGTGACTCCCGTACCGTAGACGTTCATGTCAAACGTCTGCGTGAAAAGCTGGAAGGCATTTCTGATAAGTGGATCCTCAAAACTGTTTGGGGTGTCGGTTATAAATTCGAGCTTTTGAGTTAATCATGATATGGACGGGAAGCTTCTGCATAGCACGAGCTTCCCGTATCTGTCCATTTGTCGAAGAAAGAGAAAATTTTATGAACGAAAACGAAAATCTGAACGAATTTGAAAAGAGTGTCGATGAATCATCGTCCACTCCCGAATCTGAAGAGAGATCTGATAACGCTTCTGAAGTGTCGGAAAGCGAAGAAGTGATGCAGGAGAAAGAACCTGAAAATGCGGCCGATCAAGGCATGGTGGAACCCGCAAAGGAAACTGTGGAAACCAATTCTCCCACGTCTCCTATTCCACCTGTACCTCCGATTCCTCCCGTTCCTCCGGTTCCTCCCATCTCTTCCGTTTCTCCTGTGGCTCCTCCGCCTGCCACGACGTATGGCTGGACATATGCGGATCAGAAAAAGCACAATGAAAAGCGGGAAAATAAGCGTCATACCAGTGGGATATTGTCCTTTGCCTTGATCATGACGGCTGTTTTTGCTGTCAGTTTCGGACTTCTTTTGGGAGTTATGCTGATGAAGGGCAATGACTTTGCGGGAATACAATTTGGCAATAACGAAGGCCAGCCCGGGTCCATGGGAGATGCGGCCGATGCTCGAGCCATTGAAAGAGCCAAGTATTCCGTGGTCCTCATCGAGGTAACTACAGCCAACGGCGGCGGCAGCGGCACGGGTATTGTCCTCAGTGCCGACGGCTATATCGCTACCAATCATCATGTCATTGAGGACGGGACGATCATTCGCGTGAAATTTTACGACGGCTCTTATGCCACGGCAACCCTGCGTGGATCCTCCCCTGCGGATGACCTGGCCGTGATCAAGGTGGACAGAAGCAACCTGATCCCCGCTACTTTTGCCCATTCTTCCGAATGTTTTGTAGGACAAACGGTTTACGCTATCGGTAACCCCAGCGGCTCGGACATGGCATGGACAACCACCAGGGGATGTATTTCTTATGTGGACAGGGAACTGAAAATCTATAAGGAAGACGGAAGCCTTGAGAAGAAGCTGAAAATGCTGCAAACGGATGCCATGGTTAATCCCGGCAACTCCGGCGGCCCTTTGGTCAATGCCAGAGGCGAGGTTGTGGGTGTGGTTTCCATGAAGCTTTCGGATGGATATGAGGGTATCGGCTTTGCCATTCCTTCAGACGGCGCATCCGAAATTCTGAATGCCATCATCAAGGACGGTCATGCAGGCAACGTCAACTCCAATATTTCCTATGATCGCGCCGTTTTGGGTCTTACGGGCGTGTACGTGGAAGGGGGAAAGCATTACGTTGTTATGGAAGACGGCATTAAGGAGGCAGACGAGTCTTATGCCGAGGAGCATCCCGATAAGGTGATCTCTCCCGCAATTTCGGGTATTTACGTGATGTCTCTTTCCGAAGGTGCCGATGTGGTTGGTAAGCTGATGGAAGGAGATATTATCACCGGCATTGACGGGATGGAGGTTACCAGTATGAATGTCCTTGCCAATGTACTCAACGATCATTACGTGGGCGATGAAGTGGTTATTACCTATTACAGAAACAATTTGTATAATGATGTAACCGTCACTTTGAGCGCACAAAGCAAATAAGCAGAAAACTTTTTTGGAAAAATGTCAAAACCCTATTGCATTTTTTGAAAATGTGTGATATAATAGTCGAAGTAATTTATCCCTTTGGAGGTTTATGAACAATGGGCGTTATTGAAATTGTACTGGGAATTGCCCTCATCGTGTTTTCCGTGGGCATTTGCGTTTTGGTGGCATTTCAGCCCGGTAAAGATAAGCGTCTGTCCGGCGCGATTTCCGGCGGTGCTTCTGACACCTTCTTTGGTAAGAGTCAGGCACAGCGTCGTGAGAAGAAGCTTGAAAAGGCAACAATTCTGGTTTCTGTTGTTTTCTTTATCGTTATCGTGGCTCTGTACTGCCTCGTCTGAGCGCACAGGAGAAGTCCGTTCCTTGATCGGGGCGGGCTTCTTTTCTTTTAAGTGAAACCTTTCACCTGATATTCCCATAGAAAGGATGTGTCATGATGAATCAGGAATATGAAAATTATGTAAGAAACGAGGATTCTGAAGCGGAGAATAAAGCCTCTCCTTCGAGAAACACTCCCTTTGTTCCCCGTGAACCCAAACCCTCTGAGTGGCCCGTGGCTGAAAAAAAGCTGAGTATCACCAGAGGTGAACAGCTGTTTATTTACATCGCAACTTGCTTTTTGGCTGTAGTCATGCTGGTGGCGGTCATCTTTTTTGCTTCCACGGCATCGGGATGGACGGCAGAAACTCCCATGGATGAGATGCAACCTCCCCAAGAAACTCTCCCTGAAGAAACCGTAAAGGTTCCCGAGATTAACAAGGGTTCCTTTGCTGATGGTAAAAAAGGAAACGTGCTGTACGAAAACGCCGAAGCCATGAAAACCATTGATCTGTCGGGTCTGACGCCTTCCCATGCGGTTTTGGCAGATGTTTCTGCGGGAAAGATTATCGCGGCTTCACCAAACGGTGCCGATCAAAAAGTTTATCCCGCCTCGATTACCAAGGTCATGACTTTGATCGTTGTTGTCGAGCATCTCAGAAGTGAAGCGGCCTTGCAGGAGATTATCACCGTCAGCGATGAGGTGTTCACTGCCATGAATGAAGCTGGTTCTTCGGGACAGGGTTTTGCAGCCGGAGAAAAGTTGACCGTGGAAGGCCTTCTTTACGCGTTGTTTTTGAAATCTGATGGTGTGGCTGCTTGCGAATTGGCTAAACACATTGCAGGGAGCGAAGCGGCATTCGTTGCGCTCATGAATCAAAAGGCACAGGCGATGGGCTTGACGGGAACTCATTTCACCAATCCCACAGGCCTGCATGACGAAAATCACTATTCCACCTGCCGCGATCTGGCCACCCTGCTGGGATACGCCGTGAATATGTCCTTCTGTCAGAAAATTATGACGGAGGATGAGTTTGCAACACCCTCTACGTTACCTGACGGCTTTAACCAAACGCACTATATTTATCACTATTTGCTTCGCACACTTTTCAACAAGTATCAAGACGCTAACCCTGCTTCTGCGGGAGGCTTGACGATCATCGCGGGAAAAACAGGCAATACGGATGAAGCAAAATATTGTCTCGCTACCTGTGCTAAGGCGCAGGATGGTTCCTATTATGTTTGTGTAACCGTCGGTGCTGACAGCTACCGAGACAGTATCAATGCATACCAAAGAATCTATGGCACATATATAACGGAGTGAGAAGATCATGAGATACGCATTGAATCTTCCTGAGAATTACCGTGAGATCGAGGCCATTGATCTCCAAAACAATAAAAAGCAATTACTTTGGGTCAATGGCGTGGCGTTTGTTATTATGTTGGCTATGGTTATCCCTGCCGCATTTTTGGTGCCCATCAGCACGATTTGGGGGAGGGGAGAATTCCAAAGTATAACGAATACCCTGATGCCTCTTCTCAAGCTGGGCGTTACCCTTGCGGCGTTGGTTGTATATATCATTTTGCATGAGCTGGTTCATGGAATCTGCATGAAAGCCATCGCCAAAAGAAAACCTACCTATGGATTTACGGGGCTATATGCCTTTACGGCCTCGGATGCTTACTTCGGAAGAGCTGCCTATATTTTCATTGCTCTGGCGCCGGTGGTGCTATGGGGCGTGGTGCTTGCAGTTTTACTTCCGTTTGTTCCTATTTCCTGGTTTTGGGTGGTGTATTTTATACAGATCCAAAATATTTCGGGAGCCGCTGGAGATATATACGTCACCTGCCGCTTGATGAAAATGCCCAAAGACATTTTGGTGTTTGACTTCGGTACTGCGATGAAAGTTTATTCCAAAGAAATATGAACAAAGGACGTCTCTTTCGGAGACGTCCTTTGTCTTTTTGAGGGAAAGGCGCATATACTGGAATAACTTTTTTGCGAAAGGAGCTCTTATGATCATTACCAAGCCTTACCTACGCGACCGCGCCGTGACTTACGCCCGCACTTGGGCGCTCGACCGCAATCCTTTGTTCCTCAATTTTACGGGACGCGGCGGCGATTGCACCAATTTTGCTTCCCAATGTCTGTTGGCGGGGAGCTGTACCATGGATTTTACTCCTGACTTCGGCTGGTACTATATTTCTCCCGATGACCGCGCTCCCGCTTGGACCAGCGTAGAGTATTTCTATGATTTTGTGACGGAGCAACCCAACTTTGCGTCCGAAAACATGGGAATCGGTCCCTTCGGACGGGAGATTCGCGCCAGAGAGTTGGAGATTGGGGACTTTATTCAACTCCGCAACAGTATGGATGACTATTATCATACTCTGGTGGTGACGGGCTTTGAGCCTAATGATATTCTGATCTGCGCTCATTCTGATGATGCCTTGGACCGCCGTCTTTCTACCTATAATTTTTCTTCCCTGCGCCTGATTCATATTGACGGTGTTCGTGCTGAGGTGGATGATGACACTTGCTACGAAAATCTATTGGACGGCGTTTCTGTGGATGTCGATCCGCCGATGACGTAAGAGGATAAATTGTTGTTTATCGGGGTAACCCCTATATCTTTTGGGTGTAAGAAGACAATGGGGGTTCTGGGGGCGAAGCCCCCAGAACCTATGATGACGGCCGGCGGTTTCGGGGGCGGCCTTGAGCGCCCTGAATCAAACGAAAATTGTTTTGCGGAGCAAAACTTCCTTGTCCCACGAGAAAAAATAAGGTTTTCGAAAGGTTTTCCCAACACCAATTTTGTTTTTCAAAAACCTTCTTGCGGCTTCCGCCGCGCGCCGAGGCGCTCCCGGCCGCCCTCGGCACTGCCGGCCACCCAAGTGAGGTGCAGGGGCTTCGCCCCTGCACCCCTTAAGCTCGATAAACAACAATTTGCCATTGTATCCCATCGCGGTATTGTTTGGCGTAGGATGTACTACCCCGAGCCAGAGCCCCACCGCAGGTGGTAAACAACAATTTGCTTCTCATCTCTTGACATATTCTTTGATTTCATGTTATAATGAAACAAAAAAGGAGGGGAATATGAAATATTTAGAGAGCTTTAAGTTGCCTACATCCAGAGATGAGCTTGACTTTGTTTTTGAAGATCAACGTCTGGATATGACCTGCTATAACTCAAGCAGTGCTTATCCATTTCATATCTTTCCCCATAAAGAGCTGTCCCATGTGACTTTTGCCCCCATCACCATCTTTTATGGCGGCAACGGATCAGGAAAATCCACTCTCCTGAATGTCATGGCAGAAAAATTGAGACTTACCCGCATGGCTCCATTTAACCGCACGCCGTTTTTTGATGTTTACCTTCAAAAGTGTGACTATCGCTTGACTTCGGGGGCCGAGCTTCCTAAAGAAAGCCGCATTGTCACCAGTGATGATGTGTTCGATTTTTTGTTAGACCTGCGTAGCATCAATCAAGGAGTAGACTTGGAGCGAGAAAAAATATTCCAAGAATGGGAAAGCTTCCGCAAAGACGGTACCTATCGGTTGTCTGCGCTATCGGATTTTGAAGAACTCCAAAAACGCAATCGAGCCAAGCATATGACTCGCTCTGCTTATACCCACAGACGCTTGCCGGATAATGTTATCGGGCGTTCCAACGGAGAATCCGCCTATAGCTATTTCATGGATAAGATCAGAGAAAATGCGCTCTATCTTTTGGACGAGCCCGAAAACAGCCTGTCGGTACAGCTCCAGAAAAAGCTGGCCGTATTTTTGGAAGAAAGCGTTCGTTTCTATGGATGTCAGCTGATCATCTCTACCCACTCGCCTTTTCTCCTCTCACTCAAGGGGGCCAAAATATATGATTTGGATAGCGTGCCTGTGGAAACAAAGAGATGGACAGAGCTTGAAAACGTCTTGGTGTGGCACGACTTTTTTGAGGAACATAAAGAAGAATTTAAATGATATCCCGGGAACTGCTCCTGTCGCTAATCGCGGCGAAGGTCAGTTCCCGGATTTTTCTAATCTCTCCACATCCTTAATGGCATCCAGCAAAAGTGCCCGCGTGGCGGCGTAATCCGAATGGGCTTCTGCGAGAGCGTAAATTTCTAACATGGACCCCAATTCGGAAATTCTGTCAAGCATAGGGTAGCTGACACTGAGCTGAAGCCAGCATATCTTTTTCTCAAATGTGTCTGAAAAATTCTGTATCTGCTTGACCGCCTGGGGCGAGGCGTGAGCGGGGAATTTTTGAGCGAGGTCTTTGAGGTCATGCATGGTGTGACGAATATATACCGCGTTGAGGATCACCAGCGCCAAAAGAATCAGCAGAAGAATTCCGGAGATGAGAGATGCTTTCATTCTTTTTCACGGATACGCAAGCATATCCGTCCTCCGTCATCTATCAACAACATAAATATATCCTCCATGTTCAATCCATTGTTTTTTAAATATTTCCTGAGCCACAGCTCATCCTTACCTGCCATTTGGAGATTTTTGGGATTGACCTTGCCATCTGTAACCAAGAGGTGCATGACTCCCCTCTCCGGTATGTCCATTCCCAATTCCTCGGCGGTAGGAGGACGGGCATTCGATGATAAGATCACGCTGATCTGCCCGTTAGGCTCTAAGATGGCATACTCCACCTCCGAAGGATCCGTCACGTCCTTGAGCCTGAGCTGAGACAAGAGCTCTTCGGAGGAAAGGCGTATCCCGCGCATGGCATCTCTGTCAATCTTTCCGTGATGGATCAATACGGCAGGGCGGACGCTGAGTAGCTTTTTAAGCCAGGGAAGCTTCAAAATCAATCCCGACAAAAGCACCTCTAAGGCCATAAGGGTCAGAATGGGAAGAATCGCGTGCCATAAAGGAATATCTCGGTTGGTGATGGGAAGGGAAGCCACCTCGGACAAAAGAAAAGCTGTGATCAGCTCGGATAGCTCCAATTCTCCTAACTGCCGCTTGCCCATGATGCGCATGGTTATCATCAGGATAACGTATATGATGAGAGTACGAACAAAGATAACAGACATAAAATACCTCCGTTGGTTGCAATCACAGTATGCACCAACGGAGGTTGATATTTACATGACAGTTTATGACAGAGAGAACAGCTTGATGGCCTTGATAGCGGTGCCATTTTCATATTCTTTTACCTCACCGAGAGCAAAGAAGTTGCCGTCCGGTGCGCAGAGACGGACGCGGCAGCCAATCTCAAAGTGAGTGCCGATACGGCTCTGGTAAAGCTCGCAACCGTTGCGGCAAAGACTGTGATAAAAGGGTTGCAGAATGACGGCAGGCAGATCATCGAACAACGCCTCGGTGGGGAGCAGTACGGAGAGGCGGTTTTCATAGGTCATTTCTTCCAACGCTGAGAGGGTATAACATTGTGCCAAGGAAAAGCCGCCGGCGGCAGTTCTTCGGAGGGAGGCCATGACACCGCCGCAACCAAGCGCATGACCTATATCAGCACAGAGGGTGCGTATGTAGGTGCCGCCCGAGCAGGTGACGGATAAACAGTAGTCAGAGGGGAGGCGGTGAGGGCGTATATCCAGGCGAGAAATAACGATATCCCGCGCTTCTCTTTCAATTACGCCGCCTTTTCGGGCGATGTCGCAGAGCTTTCGCCCGCCCACCTTCAAAGCGCTATACATAGGGGGGATTTGAGAAATTGCTCCCCTGAATCGGGGGGCGATGTCTAAAACCTCCTCGGCAGAGGGAAGCTTGTGTACGGGAATAACCGAGGAGGGATCAATGATACCGCTGACATCCTCTGTGTCACTGGTGATGCCCAGTCTCAACAGCGCATCGTAGGATTTTTCATCGTGAGAGACGTATTCCGAAGCCTTGGCTGCCCGTCCGATGAGTACCACCAGTACGCCTGTGGCCATAGGATCAAGGGTGCCTGTATGGCCGACACGTTTCGTGCTGAAGAGCCGACGAGTTCGAAAAACAACGTCATGAGAGGTCATGCCCGCTGGCTTGTCGATGAGTAAAATGCCGCAGGGTTCTTGAATGATCTCTGTCATAAATGATTGTGGGAAGAGAACGGGGCGTGCGATTCTCAAAGGTGAATTTTTGGGAGCAACATGGCCGACACCTTTGAATGTCGCCGTATCTTCCTCTCCTTTCGTTTGAGGTGTATCGGTCGCCAGATCCGACGGTAGAATGGCTCAAAGCGCCGTGGGTCAGAGGGCGTTTTACAATGATTATTATACACCATCAGTTAGCATATGCCAAGTGTATTTTGCAAAAGTTTTTGAAGGTTTACGAATTGTTTACATTAGAAGGAAATCCTTCGGTTGACACAAACTTGCTTTTGTGGTATGATAACATTAAATTGGGGAAGAAGGTTTGTTTTGGGAAAACGACGAAATTCTCCAAGATTTTGATGATATTTGAACGGTATTTTCATGGAGTTTTTCACGGAATATCGGGAAAGGAATTAAAAGTCAACTATGGAAAAGCAGAACACCAAAGGAAGAGAGAGAATGCTGTCTCTCTTTGACGCCGGAACCTTCGTGGAGATGGGGGCTTATATCCGTCGCCGCGGAGACAAGGAAAACGAGGCCTACGATGCGGTTCTCACGGGTTACGGATCCGTGGACGGCAAGCTGGCTTTTGCTTTCGTGCAAGACAGCGACAAGAACGCGGGCGCTCTTGACTGCGTAGGGGCAGAGAAGATTTCCCGCCTCTACAAGCAAGCTGTGAAGGTTGGCGCGCCCGTCATCGGCGTGCTTGACGGCGCCGGTGCAGTGGTCTACGACGGTGCATCCGCACTCGCCGCTTACGGCAAGGTCATGAAATGTGTCTCGGACGCCTCGGGTATCATTCCCCAAATCGCTTATATCAGCGGTATTTGCCTGGGCATGGCTGCTACCGTGGCCGCTATGTTTGATGTTACCGTGGCGGTGGAGAACGTGTCCGAGCTGTACGTGAATACCCCTGCAGGCAAGCTTGACGCAAACGGTACGGTTGCTGTATACTCCGAGACCGATGCTGATGCCGTGGCCACCGTGCGTATGCTGGTGGATCTGCTCCCCAGAAATAATAAAGACGTGGCTGCTATCGATCCTACCGACGATATTGGCCGTCCCGTGGCTTCTGTAAGCACCGATTTCAAACCCGCTTATTTGGCGGATCATATGACCGTCATGAACCTGTACAACGGCTTTGGCACCGATGTTTCCACCTTCCTGACCCGCATGGGCGGTATCTCTGTGGGTGTGGTTTCCCTGAACGGTAAGCTCACCGCTAAGGGCGCCCGCAAGGCCGCTCGCTTGGTGTCCTTCTGCGACAGCTTTTCCATCCCCGTGGTCACGTTGGTTGACTCTGAGGGCGTGGATACCGCCGCTGATGCCGATCTGGCTTCTGCTTTGGGCAAGCTGGCTAAGGCCTATATCACTGCCAATACTGCCAAGGTGACCGCTGTTATCGGCAAGGCCTATGGTGCCGCCTTCACCCTCATGGGATCTCGCTCCCTGGGTGCTGACCTGGCGTTGGCTACGCCTGAGTCGGTGATCTCGGTCATGGATCCCGAGACCGCCGTGGCCTTTGTCTGGAACGACAAGATCACGCCCGAAAAGTCCCGTGGCGAGGTGGAGGCCGAGTGGAAGAAGATTTACGCTTCTGCCACCATCGCCGCCGAGTCGGGTGACATCGACGATATCGTTCCCGCCGAGGAACTACGCGCCCGCATCATCTCCGCCCTCTATATGCTGGCAGAGAAGGCCGATGGTATGCCTGACCGCAAGCATGGCGTTCCTACTCTGTAAGGGGGGCTTTCATGAAAAAAATTGTTAGTATTCTCCTGTTGCTATGTACGGTTGTCACCCTATGTATCTCTTTCACTTCTTGCGATACGGAGACGGTGACTCCCTACACACGGCTCAGGGATCATTTGAACAGCGAGTTGAAACCGGGACAGAGTATGCAAATGAAAAACCCCACTGCCAAAGTTGTGGTGGACATTTGGCCCAACGTCTCTGAAGGTGAGGACGAATCTATTAGGGTAAGAACCACGATTCCCATGGAGGCCGGCTATAAGGGGTACATTGAGTTTCAGCTGTACAATGGCTCTACCGAGTATAAGATAGACTATGTTATTTACGAAACAAAAAACAATAAGATAGAGCACAGCGCTACGATCGAGATGAAGGCAGCCGATTATACCGGCAATGAGATTCTCCCCTTTGCTTCTGTGAATAAAATTCCCGTAGCAGATGAATATAACCGCCGCATGGATGTGACCGCTGTTTTCAACGCAACTTTATGGACGTTGGATGGTTATCTTCATAAGATCCATTTGTCGGTTGCCGATTTCGGCTTTGTGAATCTTTCAAACAAATACCTTGCTTCCGACACCGACATAAACACAGCCGAGGAAAACCTGGGCGGTATCTTCTCCGCCGAGCGTTTTGCCTATGCGGGACAAATGCTATTGCTTGGCATCGGCATGGTGTTCCTGGTGCTGGCCATCCTTTGGATGGTTCTCATCATCTTCGCCAAAACCATGGGCGGGGCAGAGAAGAAGTCCGCTAAGGCAGACAAGCCTGTCAAGGCTGAACCCAAGCCCGCACCCAAGGTAGCCCCCGCTCCCGTGGCTGCGCCCGCGCCCGCAACCTCCGACGATGCCATCGTGGCCGCCATTACCGCCGCCATTGCCATGACCATTGAGTCCGATCCCGCATTGTCCTCGCAGTTTGCAGGCGGCTTCCGCGTCGTTTCCTTTAAGAAAAAGAGCGGTAAAACCTCTTGGAATCACTGATCACTTCACATTTGAAAGGAATTTATCATCATGAAAAGATTTAACGTCACCGTCAATGGTGTTGCTTACGATGTTATTGTCGAGGAAGTCGGCGCAACCGCTCCCGTAACCGCCCCTGTAGCCGCTCCCGCGGCTGCTCCCGTCCCCGCTGCCCCCGTTGCTCCCGCCGCTCCCGCAGCCGCTCCTGCTCCTGCCGCCGCTCCCGCCTCTACGGGTGTTGCAGGCTCCGTCACCGTCAAGGCTCCCCTGCAGGGCACCATCATGAAGGTTATGGTCAAGCCCGGCGACAGCGTCAAGAAGGGTACTCCCGTGTGTGTCATTGAGGCTTTGAAGATGGAGAACGACGTGGTCGCTCCTGAGGATGGTGTGGTCGCTTCTGTCAACGTCAAGAGCGGCGATAGCGTCAAGACCGACGAAGTGCTGCTGACCCTTAACTGATGCTCCTGAAAGGAAGATATCATCATGCTTGAAAGTATCATCAATTTCCTGACGGGAACGGGCATCTGGAAGATGTTCTTTACCGAGACGGGAGAAGGGCAGGGCATCTTTGATTTGGCCGAAGCGGGCTGGGCGTTCAACCCCTCCTGCTGGCAGCCGCTTCTCATGTACGTCATCGTGGGCGTGCTGGTCTACCTGGCCATCGTGAAAAAGTTTGAGCCTCTGCTCCTGCTTCCCATCGCCATTGGTATGTTCCTCACCAACCTTCCCGGTGCGGGACTTTACCATCTGGAGTTTTTTATCGCCGAGGAGATCGACTACGGTATGATCCTTCACGACGGAGGATTCCTTGATCTGCTTTATCTGGGCGTTAAGCTGGGCATTTATCCGTGTCTGATCTTCATCGGTATCGGTGCCATGACCGACTTCTCCCCTCTGATCTCCAACCCCAAGAGCCTGCTCATCGGCGCGGGCGCGCAGCTTGGCGTGTTCGTAGCCTTCGGCTTGGCATTGCTCGTGGGCTTTGCCCCCAACGTGGCCGCCGCCATCGGTATCATCGGCGGTGCTGACGGCCCCACGGCCATCCAGGTCACCAAGACCCTGGCCCCCGAGAAGCTGGGTGCCATCGCCATCGCGGCCTATAGCTACATGGCGCTGATCCCCATGATCCAGCCCCCCTTCATGCGGATGCTGACCACCAAAAAAGAGCGTCTTATTAAGATGAAGGAGCTTCGCAAGGTCACCCTCAAGGAAAAGATCCTGTTCCCCTTGATCGTGACCGCTGTCGTGGGCCTTATCGTCCCCGACGCGCTGGTGCTCATCGGCTGTCTCATGTTCGGTAATTTGCTCAACGTCTGCGGCGTTACCGACCGTCTGTCCAAGACCGCCCAGAACGAGCTGATGAACATCGTCACCATCTTCTTAGGCATCTCGGTAGGTGCCACCGCTTCTGCCGCCAACTTCCTGAAGCTGGACACCCTCCTGATCATCGGTTGCGGTCTCGCGGCTTTCTGTGTGTCTACCTGTGGCGGTCTTCTCACAGCGAAGATCATGAACAAGCTGGCCGGCGGCAACGCCATCAACCCCCTCATCGGCTCCGCAGGTGTATCCGCCGTGCCCATGGCCGCTCGTGTTTCCCAGCTTGAGGGACAGAAGTACGATCCCACCAACTTCCTGCTCATGCACGCCATGGGCCCCAACGTCGCAGGCGTTATCGGCTCTGCTGTTGCTGCAGGCGTGTTCCTGTCTTGGTTTGCATAAGGAGTACGCAAGGGGCGATGCCCCTTGACCCCACCAAGAACCTTTTTGAAAAAAGGTTCTTGGAACTCCCAAAAACTTTTAACAAAAGGCTGTGAGTGAGTGATCAAATATCCTCATCTTCAACCGTGCCGTAGGGGCGAACTGTGTTCGCCCGTAATCAAATAAATCAACCATTTCCCGCAGGGAAATGTACCTATTGAGCCTTCTCCAGTGGGGGAAGGTGCCGTCCTGCTTTGCGGCGGACGGCGGATGAGGTGGTAAATATATTTCGCAATGCGAAATATACCTTGTCCCTATCCACTTTTCAGAAAGGATAACATCAACATGAGTCAGGTAAAAATCACCGAAACCGTTCTTCGTGACTCCCACCAGTCCCTCATTGCCACCCGCATGACCACCGAAGAGATGCTCCCCATTCTTTCGGCCATGGACGAGGTTGGCTATCATTCCATGGAGGTTTGGGGCGGCGCCACCTTCGATTCCTGTATGCGCTTCCTCAATGAGGATCCCTGGGAAAGACTCCGCAAAATCCGTGCGGCCGTCAAAAACACTAAGCTCCAAATGCTGTTCCGCGGTCAGAACATTTTAGGCTACCGTCACTACGCCGATGACGTGGTAGAGTACTTCGTACAGAAGTCTCTCGCTAACGGTATCGACATCATTCGTATTTTCGACGCTTTGAACGACCCCAGAAATCTGAAAACTGCCATCAACGCTACCATCCGCGAGGGAGGTCACGTGCAGGCGGCCTTCTCCTACACCACGGGTGCCGTTTATACGCTGGATTACTACGCCAAGTATGCCAAGCAACTGGAGGAAATGGGCGCGAATTCCATCTGCATCAAGGATATGTCGGGTCTGCTGAAGCCTTACGACGCTTACGATTTAGTCAAAACCTTGAAGGAAAACGTGAAGATTCCCATTCAGCTCCATACCCACTACACTGCAGGTCTTGCCTCCATGACTGTCATGAAGGCCGTCGAAGCCGGTGTGGATATCATCGACACCGCCATCTCTCCCATGGCCTTGGGCACCTCCCAGCCCCCCACAGAGCCTATCGTGGCCTCTCTCGCAGGTACTCCCTATGACACAGGGCTCGACCTCCAGAAGCTGGACAAGATTACCAAGTACTTTACCCCTCTCCGCGAGAAGTATCTCAAGGAGGGTCTCTTGGATCCCAAGGTGCTGAAGGTGGATGTCAACGCCCTTTTGTATCAGGTACCCGGCGGTATGCTCTCCAACCTCATGTCCCAGCTTAAACAGGCAGGTAAGGAAGAGAAGCTCACCGAGGTTTTGGAGGAAGTGCCCCGCGTCCGTGCCGATGTCGGTTATCCTCCTCTTGTCACTCCTTCTTCTCAGATTGTGGGTACCCAAGCCGTGTTCAACGTCCTTATGGGCGAGAGATACAAGACCTGCACCAAGGAGTTCAAGGATATCGTTCTCGGCAAGTACGGTAAGACCCCCGTGGCCATTGATCCCGAATTTGCCAAGACCATCATTGGCGATCAGACCCCCATCACTTACCGCCCTGCCGACGACCTTCCCCCCGAGCTGGAAAAGCTCCGTGCGGAGATCCCCGCAGGTTATCTGGAGCAGGACGAGGATGTGCTGTCCTACGCTCTCTTCGATAAGGTAGCGCTTAAATTCTTCGAACACCGCAAGAATCAGAAATACGGCGTAGACGCAAAGCACGCCGACGCGCCAAGCGCCGTACACCCTGTTTGATTTATGTGATTCTCTGCAAGGTTAGCATCTTCCGTCTTGCAAGACGAATTTGAATGATTCAGCGCGACGTTTTGAAAAAATATACAAATATTATAGACAAAGCTTTCCATAACCCCCGTGAAATCTTCGGGGGTTATGTTTTTTGTGGAGACTATCCCATTAAAAATGAAATTTTTTTCAAAAAAATATTCAAAAAAATCTTGACAAGATGAAAAAAATGAGTATACTTATAGTATATCTTTTTTACGGAGGAATTTCATTATGAAACTCATCAAGATTTTGGCAGTTGCACTTTCCCTCGTGTTCTGCCTGACCGCGTTTGCCGGCTGTAACGCTGCTACCAACTATGCTTCCGAAAATACGGAGTTTGTTATCGGTATGTCCGGTCCTCTCACCGGCGGTGCTGCTATGTACGGTATTGCTGTTAAGAACGCTGCCCAGATGGCTGTTGACGAGATCAACGCTGCCGGCGGTCTCAACGGTGTTAAGTTCAAGCTCGTTGCTATGGACGATATGCATGACGCTACCAAGATTTCCACCAACTACTCCTCTCTCTACGAGGGCGGTATGCAGGTTTCTCTCGGTACCGTAACCACCGCTCCCGGCTTGGAGTTCAAGAATCTGTCTGCTGACGACAACGTATTCTTCCTGACTCCCTCCGCTTCCGGTGACGATATCCCCACCAACCCCAACGGCTATCAGATGTGCTTTGCAGACGGTAACCAGGGTAAGGTTGCTGCTGAATTCGTTAACGCCAACTACAAGGGTCAGACCATCGGCGCTTGCTACAAGTCCGACGAGGCTTACTCCAAGGGTATCTTCGATCAGTTCAAGGCAAACCTCGACGCTTCCGTGACTGTGGTTGAGACCAGCTTCACCGATGCCAATGCATCCGACTTCTCCACCCAGATCGACACCCTGAAGTCCTGCGGCTTCATCTTCATGCCTACCTACTATACCCCCGCATCCCTGTTCATGACTCAGGCCAAGGACATTCTGGCCGCTGACGCTGTTTACTACGGTTGCGACGGTTTCGACGGTATCGACAACATCGAGGGCTTTGATATCACCACTATCCCCCAGAAGGTCACCATGCTCTCTCACTTCAACTCCAAGGCTACCGACGGTAAGGCTAAGGAATTCATCGACAAGTATGTTGCCAAGTTTGGTGCCGATACCCTGAACCAGTTCGGTGCCTCCGCTTACGACTGCGTGTACGCCATCTATGGTGCTATGAAGGCAGCCATCGACAGCGGTAAGGAGATCCCTGTCACTATCAGTGCATCCGATCTTTGCGAAATCCTGAAGGAGCAGTTCAACGGTGGTTATACCTTGGCTGAGGGTGTTACCGGTAACAACATCAAGTGGGAATCTACCGGCTACGTCAACAAGGGTGCTATTCAGTACGTCATCAAGGAAGCCAACGCCGCAAACGTAGACGCTGAATAATTTCCCACCCCAATTAAGTTATGAAACGAATAGCTGCATATATCGCCCTTAGGGTTGGTATATGCAGTTATGGTTTATGTGGACATATCTCGTACGGTTGCAATCGCGGCCGTATTTGTGAAGAATAGGAAAAACTATGGAACTGTTTTTATCAACTTTGATCAACGGCTTGAGCCTTGGCGGCATTTACGCTATGATCGCGTTGGGCTACACCATGGTGTATGGTATCGCCAAGATGCTAAACTTTGCACACGGCGATATCATCATGGTAGGCGGCTATACTATCTACGTGTTTATGGCCACCAAAAGTCCCTTGCTTGCCATTTTGATGTCCGTTATCTTTTGTGTGATCCTGGGTATCGTCATTGAAAAAGTGGCGTATAAGCCATTGCGCGGCGCGTCTCCTTTGGCCGTACTGATTACTGCCATCGGTGTCAGCTATCTGCTGCAGAGCTTGGCACAGATCATCTTTGGCTCTGCCAATAAGATGGTGAACGTCTATAATTTCGGCGCCATCAAGATATTCGGCGTGACAACCCAAGTGTCTGCGCTTGTGACTTTGGGTGTTACCGTGATCGTCATGGCCGTCTTGACTATGTTCATCAAATATACCCGCCTTGGCCGTGCCATGATCGCCGTATCCGAGGACAAGGGCGCGGCTCAACTCATGGGCATCAACGTCAACGGTATCATTACCGTGACCTTCGCCATCGGCTCTGCTTTGGCAGCTCTGGCAGGTCTTTTCTATCTCTTGAAGGCCCCCAGCATTTCCTCTACTTTGGGTGCCATGCCTGGTATTAAGGCCTTTACGGCCGCAGTTATCGGCGGCATCGGCTCTATCCCCGGTGCTATGCTGGGTGGTATTCTTCTGGGTCTGGTGGAGTGCATCTCTTATAAGATCACTATCATCGCCCCCTATACCGATGCCATCGAGTTTTCTATCCTGATCATCATTCTTTTGGTCAGACCTACCGGCTTCCTCGGTAAGAAAAGGAGGGAAAAGGTATGAGAATGGGAAAATTCAAGCTCAATCATTATATCAACTATATCGTTATCGGTATCCTAACCGCCATCTTTTCTGTCATTACCTTGACGGGCGGACGCTTGGATAGCTCTCTTTTGTTCCTCCTTGAAAAAGTGGCCATCAGCATTATTTTGGCGGTGTCCCTGTCCTTGGTGGTGGGCTTTCTTGGTGAGTTGTCCTTGGGTCATGCGGGTTTTATGTGCGTGGGTGCCTATATTAGCGGTAAGGTGGCGTCTCTGCTGGTGCCAACTCTTGGTAACGGTATTTTGGCCTTCCTGATCGCCCTTTTGGTGGGTGCCGCCGTGGCCGCCGTGTGCGGTATCATCATCGGTATCCCCGCTCTTCGCTTGCGCGGCGACTATCTGGCTATCGTGACCTTGGCTTTTGGTGAGATCGTCAAGTCTATCTTCCAAAACACTTCCGATAAAACTTTTGGCGGAGCACTGGGCCTCAACACCCCCCGCTTTGACAAAAAGTATTTCTTCATCATTGCCTTTGTCTTGGTGCTCATCACCTTGGCCGTGGTGCAGAATTTCATCCGCTCCAAGCACGGCCGTGCTGTAACCGCCATCCGCGACAACGAGATCGCGGCCAAAGCCAGCGGTATCAACGTGACCAAGTATAAGCTGCTTGCGTTTATCATGTCGGCTACTTTCGCCGGTATCGCGGGCGTGCTTTACAGCTACAGCAACTACACCGTCCAAAGCGCCAAGTTCGGCTATAACTACTCTATTGAGATCTTGGTTATGGTAGTGCTGGGCGGTATGGGCAACATCAATGGCTCTATTGTTGCCGCCGCGCTCATTACCTTCCTGAACACCAAGCTGGCTACCGTTCTGACAGGTGATTTGGCAGTGCTTCAGAACCTTTTGTACGCGCTGATCCTTATCTTGATCGTTATTTATAATAACGCTCCCGCGCTGAAGAATTTCCGTGACCGTTATAATTTGGGTGTTTGGATGAGAAAACTCCTTCGTAAAAAGGCGGATCCTTCGCATATAGAAGATGATACCGCTAAGTGGGACGTGGTACCCACCAAGATCGAGATGAACGAGGTCTTGTCCATTGATATGGTACCCCCCGAAATGAAGGGCAATATGGGAAACGGAGGGGATGACTAATGGCTGACTATATTCTTGAAACTCATGACCTGGGTATCTCCTTCGGCGGTCTGAAAGCCGCACAGAACGTGAATATCCGCATCAAAAAGAACCAGATTTACGGCTTGATCGGCCCCAACGGCGCAGGTAAGACCACCATCTTCAATCTGCTCACAGGCGTGTATAAGCCTACCACGGGTACTTTTTATCTGAACGGGGAAGAGCTGAAGGGTCTGCCCCAAGACAAGATCAACCATAAGGGTATTGCCCGTACCTTCCAAAACATCCGTTTGTTCAACAACATGACTGTGGTTCGTAACGTCATGGTGGGCCTTCACGATCAGCCCGAGTTTAAATGTACCGTTTTGGAAACCCTTTTGCGTCTTCCCCGACACTTTAAGGTGGAGAAGGCTATGAGAGAACGTGCCAAGGAGCTGCTTCGCATTTTTGATTTGGAAAACGAGCGCAATCAACTGGCCTGCAATCTTCCCTACGGTAAGCAGAGAAAGCTGGAAATTGCCCGTGCCTTGGCGACCAATCCCAAGCTCCTGCTTTTGGATGAGCCCGCCGCAGGTATGAACCCCCACGAGACTGAAGATTTGGTGAAAACCATCAAGTTCATCCGAGATCATTTTGATATGACCATTCTGCTCATTGAGCATGATATGAAATTCGTGGCCGGACTTTGTGATGAAATCACGGTGCTCAATTTCGGTACTGTACTGGCCGAGGGTGATACCAAGACCGCCTTGAACGATCCCGAGGTCATCAAGGCATATATCGGAGGGTAAGACCATGGCAATGTTAGAAGTCAAAAATCTTGAAGTATACTACGGTGTCATCTGTGCCTTGAAGGGCATCAGCTTTGAGGTCAACGAAGGTGAGATTGTTACCCTGATCGGCGCCAACGGCGCGGGCAAGACTACCACTATGCAAAGCGTGGTAGGTCTCATCCCCAAGCGCGGAGGTTCGGTGACCTTCGACGGACATGATATCACCAAAACTCCCTGCCACAAGATCGTTCATCAGGGGATGACCCAGGTGCCCGAAGGCCGTCGCATTTTCCAAGAGCTGACGGTTTATGAAAA
>SVTB01000180.1 GCA_015064015.1 Oscillospiraceae bacterium
GCGTGCTTTACACGGCGACCCACTATCCCGCCAACTACGGTTTTATCCCCCGCACCTATGCCGACGACGGCGACCCGCTGGACGTTTTGGTGCTGTGCGGCGAGGCCATTTACCCCATGACCCTTGTGCAGGTCTACCCCATCGGTTGTATGCGTATGATCGACGGCGGCAAGGAGGACGACAAGATCATCGCCATTCCCTTCTCTGATCCTACTTACCGCGACGTGAAGTCCATCGACGAGCTGCCCGCTCACATTTTCGATGAAATCATGCACTTCTTCACGGTCTACAAGCAGCTGGAAAACAAGCAGACCGCTGTCAAGGAGCTTTTCAGCCGCAAGGAGGCTGAGGAGATCATTGAGTCCTGCATTGAGGCGTACAACGTCAAATTCGGCGACCGTCCGCACGAGGACTAAGATTATCTCTATGTCAAAATTCTCCCCATGCAACGCTATACGCGCGATGGGGAGAATTTTTTAGATATCAGCAAAAGGGGATAGTTCCCGTGCCGATGAGTATCAAATATATAATAAAGGTCAAAATAGGCAAAGCCAAAAGGATGCGGATGACAATATGCAACCCGTGGCGGGGCTTTTTGCTAAGAGCAAAAACAATCAGGCAGGCTAAAAGGATCAGGACGTAAACAGGACCGATGAGCAAAGCAGTTGGTCCCAAGGTGAAGATTATCATGGGCATGGCAAACAGAAAGGTGATTGCGGCAAGGACACCTTCAATAGCTGTAATTATCTTAGATTTCAGCGTGTACGGAGAGGGGAGGCGGTTGGCAATATGCTCTTTGT
Source organism: Oscillospiraceae bacterium (assembly GCA_015064015.1). Taxonomy (GTDB): domain Bacteria; phylum Bacillota; class Clostridia; order Oscillospirales; family CAG-272; genus CAMEON01. The sequence continues at coordinate 801 of SVTB01000180.1, forward strand.
ATGACATAGGCAACTCCTTTCATAAGCGTGAACTACTGATGTCAGTATACCATCCGTCGGCAAAAAAGTCAAGCTACCCTTATAAAAATCATTCTATACTTCTCCGAATCACGGTAGAGCCAGGCATCGTTTCTCTCTACCCACAGTAGAAAGTCTTGCGTAACAAGGATTTTTGACACACACAACTTATTGGGGATCTATAAAATAGTCCTTTTCGCTTTTGCCTGTATTTTCTCTCAGACGCTCGATCTCCTGTTCTTTTTTCCAAAGGTAACTGAGACGCAGCTCTGCTCCGCTTTTAATACGCTTCAAATTTTCAGTATGCCGATATATCATTACCGCCGATGCAATCAAGAGCGTAAGCGTTCCCCATATATCTTTTTTCATGAAGATATAGCAAATAGGAAACGCCACGGCGGCTGTCAGGGGAACGAAGCAAATATAATCGGTTACAAGGGCTACGACAATTTCTACGGCCAAGGCAAGTAAAAAGAATTTCCAATCGTAACAAAGAATCACGCCGGCTAAACAGGCCAGTCCCTTTCCTCCCCGAAAGCCCATATAAAACGGGAAAATATGCCCCAAAATGCAAGCGGTAGCCGAAAGAGGATATACTAACGGCAGCTTTTCAAAGAAATAACCCATCAAGCATACCGCCACGACAGCCTTTCCGATATCTGCCACCGCGCAAATCACGCCACGGAGTTTGCCAAACAAAATCAAAGCATTGGATGCACCTGCATTTCCCGATCCCTTTTGCCGGATATCATACCCTTTCAGTTTGGCCATTAGATAGGCCGGATTCATACAGCCGATCAAATAGCTTCCCAAAATCACAACCGCATATTTAAAAACAACATTCAAAAAAATCCCTTCCTTCAATTTATTATGAGGACGATTTCTATCGTATGATATATTATACTCCTTTTTTTTAACTCAATGATAATATCAGCGCCAAGTTATTAAATTTTGTTGACCCATGGAAACATAAAACCCGCCGCATATCAGCGGCGGGTTCTGTATTGCTTCATTCGATCAATAAAATTCCTCAATATTTCTGAGAACATAATCTCTCATGCGGCGACGGATATATTTCGCGTTGCCCATAACAAAATCTCTTACCCATTCAATGTCTTCTACAGACTCGGCACCTTCATAGGCTTCAATCAGAGTATTGGCCATTTCTTTTTCACCGCAGGAGCCCAGTACCCGGCACAAGGTCGTGATAACACCGGCATCAGCTCCGGTAAAAAGCTCCCAGGTTTCAGCACGATCCAATTCAATGAGATCGTAAAGCATTTTATAAGCCACCAAAGGCTTATATACGCCCCTCTGACCAAAGCGTGCGCTCTCGCCGGCTAAAACATTTTTTGCCCACACCTGCTCCTGAGAAGAGGAAATCAGGGTCATGTAATAGCCCATACGACTATTGATGCGCTCAAAGGTAAGATCTGCCTCAGCCACGTTGCGCTTGGTTTTGCGATCGTACAGGAAGAAATTGGCATCTCCATCGCGGGACAAAAGGGTAAAGACCAGGATAGCTGCACCCAAAAGCAACAGCTCGATTGCCAAAATGGTTGCGGTTACAGAAACGAACGCGGCCTTGGCAGTTGCCACTACCAAAGGAAACAGCAAAATACCGCCCAAGAAGGAAAGACCGGCCATGCTCCACAAAAGGATCCAGGTAATTTTGCTATTGATTTTTACATTGAAATTCATATGATAACTCCCTTCAAGACTCATAGCCATGAAATAGGCAAAGATACTATGATATATTATACCATACCTTTTCATTTTTTGCAAGAGCTTTCGGGAATTTTCTTGTGTTCACAGGTGAGAATATTTACTTTACAGAAGAATACAGATGAGGCCGCCGCTACCCTCATTGATGATGCGCTCCAAAGTTTCGGAAAGCTTGATGCGGGACGCTTCAGGCATATGCTCCAGCTTGGAATGGATACCTTCATTCACCAGCTCATAAAGGCTCTTGCCAAACATATTGGATTCCCAAATACGGTTTGGATCCTCTTCAAACTCCCGAAGCATATATCTGACAAGATCCTCAGATTGCTGTTCAGAGCCCACTATGGGATTGATTTCCGCCTCGATATTGGCACGGATCATATGTACGGAAGACGCCGAAGCACGCAGCTTTACCCCATATCCACCGGATTGACGGACGATCTCAGGCTCATCCAGACTCATATCTGCCACGTCCGGCATGACAATACCATAGCCTTTTTCATTACAATCTGCCAAAGCCTCGGCAACTTTATCATAGGCGGCCTTCATCTCAGATAAATGACACAGGAGGCGGATGAGAGACTCTTCCCCGTCAATTTCAAAGCCTGTCAGCTCGCTGATAACCTGATAATAAAGTCCGTCGGCCATGTGGAAGGTCACCGTAGCACAGCCGCGTCCGAGGTCTACCTCGTCCACGGTGGCCTCTCGCAAGTATTCATTGTCCGTCAATTCTTCAAATGCGGCACGGATATCCCCGATTTTCCGAACGCTGTCAGCGGCGCGGCGGAGGGAAGATATCAGAGCAGCATGGATTTTATGGGTGGGTTCCAAGGCGGTGGTCCATTCGGGGAGACGAACTCTCACCTCTGCCACGGGAAATTCATGAAGCACCAGTTCTAAGATATGTCGGATATCTTCTGCATCCAAGTCGATGCAGGAAACCAATGCTACAGGAACGCCATACTTAGCCTCCAGCTCATAAGCCAGTGCGATGGCGGAATCCGAAGAGGGATGGGCGGAATTGAGAATAACCGCAAAGGGCTTGCCCATTGCCTTCAATTCTCTCACCACCCGCTCTTCGGCCTCTATATAGCTTTCTCGAGAAATCTCTCCGATAGAGCCATCGGTGGTAATGAGCATTCCGATGGTGGCGTGCTCGGTGATCACCTTATGGGTTCCCATTTCAGCGGCCTCTGCAAAAGGCATGGGCTCATCACTCCAAGGGGTACGCACCATGCGCGCCTGTCCGTTTTCGATAGTGCCCAACGCTTCAGGAACGATGTAGCCCACGCAGTCGATCATTTTCA
>SVTB01000181.1 GCA_015064015.1 Oscillospiraceae bacterium
ACCAACTTGCCGACAGTAACCAACACGTCGATGAGCCCCGAGGCGCTCCGCCGTGGGGGTGAGGCATCGGGTGTGGAGGTTCTTTACACGCTGTTGCCGCCATAGGCGGCGTGCGTCACCGTGAGAGATCTCCCTTGAGCGGCGTTCTTTACTCCACTTTCTTTCGACGAGGAAAGAAAGTGGAAAAAAGATAAACAACAATTTATCCGTCTCTACCATTCCACATTTACATTTCCCGAAAGGAGGCCGCCATGCCCTACGATTCCCTTGAAACCCTCGCCGCGGATTGTGCCTCCTGTCAGGCCTGTCCGTTGGGTAAGACCCGTCAAAATCTCGTCTTTGGTGTAGGCTCTCCCACCGCCGACCTCATGTTCGTGGGCGAAGCGCCCGGTCAGCAAGAGGACGAGCAAGGCATCCCTTTCGTGGGTGCCGCGGGCCAACTCCTTGACCGCTACCTTTACGCCGTGGGTATCCCTCGCGAATCTGTGTATATTGCCAATATTTTGAAATGCCGTCCTCCCCACAACCGAGATCCTCTACCCGAAGAGGCAGATGCCTGCATCTGCCATCTCAGAGAGCAGATTAAGCTGATCCGCCCCAAGATGATCGTGTGTCTCGGTCGCATCTCGGCCATGCGGCTTATCAAACCTGATTACCGTATCACAAAAGAACACGGCACCTTCGTCAAAAAAGGCGCATTCCTCATGACCGCCGTATATCACCCCTCCGCCCTTCTGCGGGATCCCTCCAAAAAGGAAGATATGCTCATCGACATGGAGCATATTAAAGAGCAATTAGACCTTCTCACGAAAGGATCGTAATATGACCCTCGATTACACCGCCCTGCTCACCATCATTGCCACCCTGTTTTTGCTCATGACTTGTGGCTTTTTAGCTCGCAAAATAGGCATCATCGACGATGTAGCCTCCAAGCGGCTATCCTCCCTCATCATCAAGATCGGCCAGCCCATGATGATCATTGCCGCCTTAGTCAAGGCGGAATTTTCCTACGAAAATCTGACCGACGGATTGCTCATCATTGTCATCGGTCTTGGACTACACGCCGTTATGTCGGTTTTGGCCTTTGTCTTTTGCGGAGGCTTTAAAGACTTGGACGAGCGAAAGATCACCGAATTTTCCTTGGTGTTCACCAATGCCGGATTCATCGGCTTTCCTATCATGGAAGCCCTGTTTGGCCCCAAGGGATTGTTCCTTGCTTCTTTCTACGTCATCAGCTTCCATCTGTTCCTTTGGTCCTGGGGCATCGCCATTTTGGCGCGTAAGCGAAATGATATCAAACTGACGATATGTAAGATCTTTATCAACCTTGGCTCCGTTCCCTGCCTTATCGGCGTCCTGCTCTACCTTCTGGTGATTCCTTTCCCTGATTTTGTCATGCCCGCGTTTATCGTGAAGTTCATGAGTTATCTCGGGGATCTCTGCACGCCTATCTCGGTACTAATCACAGGTGCACTTTTGGCTACCCGAACCCCAAAACAGATCTTCGGGTCGGGTAAAATCTATTATTTTTCCGCTCTCAAGCTACTGATCATTCCATCCATCGTGTGCGTGATCGCCAAGCTGATCGGTTTGCCCAACGACACCGTGCTGTTCTGCACCGTGGAGGCTGCCCTCCCCGCCGCCGCTACCATCACCATGTTTTCTGAGCTGTACGGGCTCAACGCGGGCTACGCCTCTCAGACCGTAGGTACTTCTTCACTTCTGTCTGTAGGAACCCTGCCGCTGATCATCATGATCGCGGAGTGGTTTGTAAATCTTTGGTAAGCAATTTATCCCTCAATAAAAAGAAAAGGAACACCACCATGTACGACGGATATCACGCCTTGGCCTCTGTCTATGACAGGCTCAACGCCGAGGTAGACTATACATCATGGAGCAAATTCATCGACGCTTGCTTCCAAAAATATCTCCCCGCAAAGCCAGAGATCGTGCTGGATCTCGCCTGTGGTACGGGACGTATGACCTTCCCCCTGCTGGAAATGGGATACGACATGATCGGCATCGACGGCAGTGAGAATATGCTGGCCGAGGCCTATTTCCGTTCCGACGAGCGCGCCGAAGGATTCTTGGACGAAAACGGAGATCTCCCCACAGACGGAAGCTACAAATCCCCTCTCTTTTTGCAACAGGATATGCGGGATTTCGAGCTATACGGCACGGTGGACGCCACCATTTGCTGCCTGGATAGCCTTAACTATCTGACGGGTGACGGCGATCTTGACAAGTGCCTCGCCTGCATCCATCTGTACCTCGCTCCCGGAGGGCTCTTAGTCTTCGATATGAACACTCCTTTCAAATTTGAGCATATTTACGGCAGTAACGCCTACATTTTGGAAGATGGAGCCACCGAAGAGCATGGCGCGGTCTTCTGCGGTTGGCAAAATGAATACGACCCCGAAAGTAAGCTTTGCAAATTCTATCTGTCGATCTTCGAAGAGCAAGAAAACGGTGTCTATCGCCGCGCCGACGAGGAACAAACCGAGCGCTGCTATGGCAGAGACGAACTCATAACCGCTCTTGACAAAGCGGGCTTTGACCTTTGCGGTATTTTCTCCGACTTCGACTTCTCCCCCGCTACCGAGACCACCGAGCGGTGGTACGTGGTGGCGAGGACGCGAAAAAAGGGAGATTGGTATCTGTGTGAGGATAAGGATAAGAAAATATAACAATAAAAATAGAGGAATAAACCATGAACAATCAACCCAAAAACACCATCCTTCGCGGCATGACCCAGGACGGCAGTGCCCGCATCCACGTCATCCGCTCCACCGAGATTGTCAACCAGGCCATCGAATATCACAAGCCCTCCCCCACCGCCACCGCCGCTCTCGGCCGTGCGCTGACCATCACCTCCATGATGGGTTGTATGCTGGGTGAGGAAACCGACTCCATCACCGTATCCTTTGAGGGTGACGGCCCTGCCGGGCGCGTATTGGCGGTCAGCGATTGGCTGGGCAACGTGCGTGGCTATATCCAGCATCCTGAAGCTGATTTGCCTTTGAAATCCAACGGCAAGCTGGATGTGGGCGGGCTCATTGGTGCAGGCGTCTTGAACGTCATCAAGGACTTGGGCGGTGATATCCCTGAAAGTGGTGCGGTAGCTCTCGTTAGCGGAGAGATCGCCGAGGACATAACCACCTACTACGCCGAAAGCGAGCAGGTTCCCACTCTTTGCGCCTTGGGTGTGCTGATCAATGAGGATCACACCTGCCGTGCGGCGGGCGGTATTTTAGTTCAGCTTCTTCCCTTTGCAGATGACGAAACCGTAAGTCTCATTGAGCGCAACGCCGCCGATTTGGCTCATATCAGCGCCATGATCGACGCCGGCATGGACAACAAGGCCATTGCTGACATCGCTCTCCGCGACATTCCTTATGACGTTTTCGACGAGCTGGAGGTAGGCTACAAGTGCACCTGCTCGAAGGAGAAGATGGATGCCGTTATGCGTTCCATCGGCCGCCGTGAGGTCAACAGACTACTCTCTGAGCAGGTGGCTGACGGCAAGCCTGCCGAGCTAGAGATCAACTGTCGTTTCTGCAACACGCATTACGTGTATAGCAAGGATGAACTCAGCAAGATGGATTTTGCTAAGTAATTGATTCTGTTGGGGTCTCTGTACAGGCACCTTAACACATATAAATTGTTGTTTAACTTACTAACTTTTCTCTCCTCGTCGAGAGAAAAGTTACAAAAGAGGCGCCGCTGAGGGATAGAACCTACGGTTCTCCCTCAGAACCCAACTCCCATCGTGACGCACG
>SVTB01000182.1 GCA_015064015.1 Oscillospiraceae bacterium
CGATGGGCCTCAAACCGTGACGATCACTCCACCTGTTGAGGGCGCAAAGGTCTATTATACATTGGACGGTTCGTATCCCACAGCAGAGTCTACTCTTTATGAAGGTCCCATCACCATCGGTAAAGCTGGTGAAGCTTCCTTCCACACGCTCCGTGTGGCGACCGTCAGAGGTGTTTCTATTAGTAAGGTTCTGACCCGCCACTTCGTCATCAGCAATATTTCCACAGACGGTTCAGAGGCACATTCTCTTGCCAAAGTACCCATTGATAAGGTGCTTTCTGTGGGTAATTGGAGTACCTCAGGCGGAAAAATTTCACTCAAGGGCGGCGTTGACGATGCATTGTTGAATTTCTTTATAGACACGTCTGTGACCTACGAAAATTTCCATGCTACAGGTCATTTCCGCTTTAACGAGGGATGCGGTTCAAATGCCTCTGCCGGCTTTTTCATAAAAGCCTCCGAGGGAGATGGTCATCTCTATGTCGGTATTACGCGAGGAGGTAATCTTAACGTATATTGCAACGGTAAACGGATCCAGCTTCCGGATGTTCAAGGTAAGACCGTAAATGTGTTGGATGGATTCACTCTATGTGTAACGCTCGCAGGGAAGCGTCTGCGAATTGAAGCCAACGGACAACTGCTCAGCGAAACCGTATCTGATCAGTTCGCCATCCAAGGTTGTGTAGGGGTCAATGCTACGGAGAACGGTGTTTTTACCGCCGAATCGGTCTATTTTACACCTTTGGCATCTGCCGCTCCCGAGATACAGATAGCGATGACCAAGGTACAAGATGATCCCTTGACTCTCGTTGTGAATCGCGGTATCTCCAAAGAGGAACTCCTCGAAAAACTGCCCGAAACGGCCAAGTTTTCAGACGAGGAAGGAAAAACGGCGGGATATACCTTGACATGGGAAATGGAGGAACTTGATACATCTTCGGGTGGAACGTATGTTCTGAAGGGCTATCCTGACATTCCCGATGGAAGCTTGACAGTAAATCCTTTACAACTGTCTCTCCGTTGCACGCTTATCATTCTCCATAACCCTGATCGTACTGAGCTAAATGATGCCATTTATCTCATGGCATCCCTCAGAGAAGAGGATTATTCTCCCGAAACATGGGCTGAGGCCGAACAAGCTTATGAAAATGCCTTGGGGCTTATGGATGCCGATGTTCCGCAAAATGCAGTAACCGTGGCAGCCGTGTTCCTAATGGAAAAAATAAACGCCTTAAATCCCACGGGTATTGACTTTACTGCATTGGATGTTGCCATTGCTTCTCTCAAGGCCTATGATCTGTCTGGGATAAACGAAGAAACACGAAACGCTGTTGAACAGATTCTTGCTGAAGCTGAAGCTTTCAGTCGTACAGGTCCCGTGACCCAGAACGCAGTCAATGATCTGGTCGCCCAATTGACCGCTACCGAGGAAGCTTTGAAAACAGCGGAAACGGTTACCGAAAATAACGTAGCGGAATCCGGTTGTTCTTCTGCCATGGGGACTACTTGCGCTGGAATTATTCTGACGACAGGTGCCGCTGTGGCGCTTAGGAAAAAGAAAGAAACCCAATAGTCATTTATTTGATGAATAAAACAAATTCATCGCACCATTTTATTGTCTTTTGGAACTGTTGATTTTGTTCATGTCTCTCCTTTTCATATGGGAGCTGCTCCCCCGCCCGTAAGGGTGGGGGAGTTTTCAAAAAAGACATCTCAAATATGTGTTGCAATATACGCTATCCCGTTGTTTTAGCTATATGGTATAAATATAAAAATGATAGGCAGAAAATGTTTTTCGTTCAAAAAGGAAACCTATGAAAAAAACTTGTATTTCGAAGGGCTGGAGTCTTCATTCCCCCCATTATCAGGGCCCGATTGATTTGCCCAACGACTATTCCGTAACTGCTCCGCGTGATAAAAATGCCCCGGGAGGCGGTGATAACGGCTACTTCGTGGGTGGTACGGGACGATATCACAAGGAACTGATAGTGGACGCTCTCTCGAGCCACTACATTCTTGACATGGATGGCGCGTATATGTGCGCCACGGTCTACTGCAACGGGTACGCTCTGGTCACCCACCCCCACGGCTATGCCCCCATTCTGGTAGATCTCACCTCGTATATCCGATCGGGGGAGAACAACACTTTGGACATCGTGACACGAGGGCTTCAGCCCTCCACCCGCTGGTATTCGGGGGCGGGGGTGTACCGCGATGTGTTCCTGTGGCAGGGAAGCGATATTCGTATCGAGCCTTGGGATAAATTCATCTGCACTCCCACCACCGACACCGTAAAGGCGTCCTACGAGATCAGCGCGGATCGGGATGCCGAGGTGACGGTCTCGGTGACGGTCTGCGATGGGGATGATGCCATTGTGTGCGATGCCAAGAATGTTCGCGTTGTTGCCGAGAGGAAAACGAGTGTTGCATTTGAGCTGTCCTTACCTGACGTACGTCTGTGGAATACGGAGGATCCCTACCTCTATACCCTGCGCACGACGGTCACCGAGAATGGTATCGAAAAGGATACCGACGAGACGGCCTTTGGTGTGCGTGTCTTTACCGTGGACGCAGAGAATGGCCTCCGCCTCAATGGCAAACCTATGAAGCTCCGCGGCGGTTGCATCCATCACGATCACGGTGTTTTAGGTGCGGCTGATTATCCTGCCGCTTGTCGCCGCAAAATATCTTTATTGAAAAATGCGGGATTCAACGCGGTACGCATAGCGCACAATCCTCCCTCCTTGAACCTGCTGGAAATTTGTGACGAGCTTGGTATGATCGTGATGGACGAGGCGTTTGATTGTTGGCGGAGAGAAAAGGGCGGTGTGCTCAACTATCACGTATGGTTCGACGATTGGTGGGCGAGAGATATTGCCGCTATGGTGTTGCGTGACAGGAATCATCCCTGCGTGCTGTCTTATTCGATTGGTAACGAGATTCCCGAAAGCGATGGATTGACAGACGGGGATATTTGGTCAGCTCGATTGGTCAATGAGGTACGGAAATATGATGCTACCCGTCCTGTGACAGCGGCGGTGTTTCCCAACATGGATCAAGGCGTGTGGGGAGAGCGCACAGAAAGTTATTTGGCTCCCTTGGATATTTGCGGGTATAATTATCTCTTCTTTCGCTATGCCAAGGATCATGAATTATTCCCCAAACGAGTGATCTGGGGTTCAGAGACTCAGGTCTTGAATTTCTATCAATCTTGGAAGGCTACTTTGGAGAACAACCATGTGATTGGAGATTTTACTTGGACTGCTTACGATAATCTTGGTGAGGCGGGAATGGGTAAATATCTTTGGGAACGTGACGGCAGAGTTGAAGGAATCGGTATTGCAGAGTATCCTTGGCGAGCTTGCTATCAAGGGGACTTTGATCTTTGCGGCTACCGTAGGCCCCAGTCTTACTTTAGAGAAGCGGTTTGGATCGGTGGTATTGAGCCTCGCATTTTCACAACACATCCCGAGCATTACGGAGAAGGATTTACAGGTACCGGTTGGCATTGGCATGACGTACAGGATACATGGACTTTCGAGGATCATTATATTGGAAAACCCGTTACGTGCGAGGTATATACCGATGCAAATGAAATTGTTTGGTTCCTTAATGGTCGGGAGATTGGAAGAAGTACCCCTGTGGAGGCGATCGCTACCATGGAGATCCCTTATGAAAAGGGAGAGTTGGCGGTCACAGCCTACAAAAACGGTGACATTTGCGGTACT
>SVTB01000183.1 GCA_015064015.1 Oscillospiraceae bacterium
CGTGCGTCACGATGGGAGTTGGGTTCTGAGGGAGAACCGTAGGTTCTATCCCTCAGCGGCGCCTCTTTTGTAACTTTTCTCTCGACGAGGAGAGAAAAGTTAGTAAGTTAAACAACAATTTACATTTCCACAAAGAATCCAAGGAGCTCCTATGAAAATTCTCATCGCTTCCGATATTCACGGTGACGCGCACAGTTGTGAAGCCCTGCTTCGCCTTTTTGATATGCACAAACCCGACTTGCTTCTGCTTTTGGGTGATTTGCTTTACCACGGCCCCCGAAATCCCATCCCAAAGCACTATGATCCCCGCCGTGTAGCCGAGCTTTTATCAGCATACAGCGCTTATATCCTCGGTGTACGAGGCAACTGCGACAGCGAGGTCGATCAGATGATGCTGAATTTCCCTATCCTCTCAGAAACCGCCATGCTCTTTGTGGACGGAAAAATCTGGATGGCCGCTCATGGTCACAGAGCGGGTGCCAATCCCTCTGCCGATGACCTTCCCCCGCTGTCCGAGGGAAGCGTATTTTTGTCGGGTCACACCCATATTCCCGTCCATGAAACCCATAAAAGCGGCATCCTCCTCATCAACCCCGGCTCAGTGACCTTCCCTAAGGGCGGCAGCGACAAAAGCTGTGTTCTTTATGAAAATCAAAGCTTTTCCCTGCTGACCCTCTCCCTCGAATGAGAGGACACCTGAATTTCCAGAAAGGATATCACACCATGTCCGAAATAACTAAGAGCCGTATCTACTTGATCTACGGCATCCTGCAATCCCTCCTTCTCGTAATTCTGGGCGTATGCCTGATCCTTGCCTGTTTGCAAATCTATGACGGCGGTAAAGGCACCTTTTCGCGGGAAGCCGTGGTCGCGCAATTTAAGACCCTGACCCTCCTAATCCCGGGCATCCTCTGCCTCGTGGGCATACTGGCGGGGATGGTCTTTTCCTTGATCTTCCCCAGGACCCCCAAAAAACCCAAGGGAGATATGCACCCTGCCGATGCCATCAAAAAGCTCTTTCCCAAGCTGGACAGAGATACTTGCCCCGCCCGCTTGGTGCTTCTCATGAAGTCTGAGTTTGCGCATCGCATACTTCTGCGCACAACCGCCGGCATTCTTTGCGTGATTTTATCGGTACCCTTCATTGTACATCTCTGCGATCCCTCGAGCTTTGACGATATCGGCGCAGGTCTCACGCAAGATATCTTGGGCATGATGATGTTTGTTCTGCCCGCCGCCGCGCTTGGACTGGGTATGTGGATTGTGGCGGTCTTCGGCTGTCACGCCAGCTATAAGCGTGAGCTGTCGGCTCTCAAGGAAGCCATCAAGGCCGCCCCCTATAAGGGAAAGCCTGTCAGCGCTCCCATCAAAGCTTGCCCTCAAAAGATTTGGATCGTTCGAGGCTGTGTGTTTGCGGCGGCTATCACACTCATTGTTTTGGGCATTTTCAACGACGGCATGAATGACGTACTGCAAAAGGCCATTCGTATCTGTACCGAATGTATCGGTCTCGGCTAAGGAGGTAACCCATGAAAAAAATGATCACTTGGCTGAAAGACCGCCTCCCTACCAAGCGCCGTTGGATGCAGCTCTACGCCGCGCTCCTCTTCAACGCTCATCTCAAGGGCTTCGGGAACGGACAGATCTACAAAGGGCCCCTGAAAAACATCTGTACCCCCGGTCTCAACTGCTATTCCTGCCCCGGTGCCGCCACCGCCTGCCCTTTAGGCGCTCTGCAAAACAGCCTGTCGGCCTCGGGACACACCCTCCCCTTTTACGTTTTCGGTGTCATCGCCCTGTACGGTCTTCTGTTCGGGCGCTGGATCTGCGGATTCCTCTGCCCCTTCGGGCTGATCCAGGAGCTACTTCACAAAATCCCTACTCCCAAGCTGAAAAAAAACAAGGTCACGCGGGTTCTTTCCTATTTCAAATACGTCATCTTGGCCGTATTCGTGTTTCTCATTCCCGTTTTATACCTATTTCGTGACTTCCCCCTCCCCGGCTTCTGTAAGTACATCTGCCCCGCCGGCACGTTGGAGGGTGCCATGGGACTTCTGTCAAACAAGGTCAACGACAGTATGTTCGCCATGCTGGGCCCTTTGTTCACATGGAAATTCCTGCTCATGGTGAGCATCCTTGTGGCCTGCGTGTTCATCTTCCGTATGTTCTGTCGCTTCCTCTGCCCCTTGGGTGCTCTGTATGGATTTTTTAACAAATTTGCCTTGGTGGGTATCAAGCTGGATCAGGACAAATGTACCGATTGCGGCCTTTGCGTTTCCAAGTGTCAAATGGATATCCGTCGTGTAGCGGATCACGAGTGCATCAACTGCGGAGAGTGCGTTTCGGTGTGCCCCACCAAGGCCATTCAATGGAAAGGCTCCAAGTGGGTGCTTCCCGACAATGACATCACCCCCGCTGAAGATCTGAGTCCCGAAGAAAAAGAAAGAGAGCAGCGCATGATCGACAAAAGAAATCAAAACATCCAAAAGCGCGCCCGCATCATAAAGATCGTGGTGGGCGTGCTGATGATCGCCCTTTTGGCAGGCACGCTCATTTATTGCAATATCTCCACCGAAAATCCCAAGCCCTCCGTACCGCCCGTAGATACGCAGGAAACCACCGATAATCCTGATGAAACCGCTGCTCCCGATGCCCCCAAAAAGCCTTTGAAGGGCATTAACGAGGGTAACGAATGTTACGGCATGACCCTACCCTACATCTTGGAGGACGATAGCTTCACCATCAGCGAAGGCCGAGGCAAAATCACCGTCCTTAACTTCTGGGGTACCTGGTGCGGCCCTTGCAAGGCAGAGCTGCCTCACTTTGATCAGATTGCCACCGAATACAAGGACGTGGCCCGTGTGGTAACCATCCATTCGGTATACGCCCAAGAAGATCCCGAAAGCTATATTCAAAAGAACTTCCCCGCATCGGAGATGCTCTTTACGCGCGATGAAAACGATGCCTTTTACTATCTCCTCTTCCCTAACGGAGCCGCTTGGCCTCAGACCGCCGTGTTGGACGAGCAGGGTGTAATTATCTATAAGCGCAGCGGTAAAATGGAATATGCTGAACTGAAGGCCGTTTTGGATACCATCACCGCCTATGGAACGCCCGACACGGGCAAAGACTACAACGCGCTGATTGCCGCCGTAAAAACCGCAGTAGAAGAAGCGCGTCAAAGTGCCGAATAAATAATTTGATCAAAATGCCGTTGGGGAGTAAAAATATGCCCCAACGGCATTTTTTGTATGCTTCCTAAGCATATTTTTTCAAAAACCCCTTGTGTAAAACCATAAAATCATGTATAATAAATAGGATAGGATACTATACCCTCCGAAAGGATAAGATATATTATGGCAGAAAATCAAAGAATGTCTCACATCCGCAATTTTTCCATCATCGCTCACATCGACCACGGCAAGTCCACCTTGGCTGACCGCATCCTGGAGCTGACCCAGACCCTTTCCGAGCGCGAGATGGAAAACCGTGTGCTGGACAACATGGATCTTGAAAAAGAGCGTGGCATCACCATCAAGGCTCGCGCTGTGAAGCTGGACTACACCGCCGCCGATGGCGAAATCTATCAGCTCAACCTCATCGACACCCCCGGCCACGTGGACTTCAGCTACGAGGTCTCCCGCTCCCTCAACGCCTG
>SVTB01000184.1 GCA_015064015.1 Oscillospiraceae bacterium
CATCCATGCCGCAGTCGGGGGCGATGGACAGCACGCCGCCGAGGATGGCCTCCGCAAGCTGTGCTTTGATCTTCATCATCATAAAATTTCAGTCCTTTCGGGATTATGTTGTGCCGTTTTCACGGCGAAAAGTCTTTAACTGATATATTATATCATAGTTTTTTTGTTTTTGCAATACCTAATTGCAAAAAAGATATCCACCGCCAAAGAATTACGGTGGATATCAGGGTTGATATCATTGGCTTTCTATAGGGTCGGAAACAAAGGTCAGTTCCCCGTCCGAGCAAATAACAGAAATACGGTCAGCGGCGGTATAGTGATCCATGCCCCCGATTTTTTCCCATTGCGCACACGTTCCTCCAAAATAGATGGTTGAAAGATTTCCGCAATGATAAAATTCATTGATGTCAATTTTTTCCAGCGTTTCGGGCAGATAGAGGATTTTTAAAACCTCGCAAGTTTCAAACGCGTTCTGAAGACTGATGACATCGGCCTCCACCCGTGCTATCTCCAATCCGCTGTAGGAGAACGCTTCGTGTCCGATATAAGTCACCGACGAAGGAATGGTTATTTCCGCTAGTCTCATGCATTCATTAAAAGCGTTAGAATGGATCTTGGTCACACTCGAGGGAATGGTCACGTGCGTTAGATTCTCACATTCGTCAAACACAAACTGGGAAAGCGTTGTCAAGGTATCGGGCAGGTCGATTTCGGTCAGATTGCAAGCATAGAAGGCACGCTCACCGAGGGAGGTCAGGGGGGCATCAATCTGCACATGGCTGAGGTTGTAACACTGATAGAAGCATTGATCCTCCATGGCAACCACATTTTCTGGAATGGTGATTTCCGTTAACTCATAGCAATTATAAAATGCACCAAAGCCCAAAATCTTTACGCTGCCGTCGTCGGGAATGACAGAGTTCTTACAGCCGAGGATCAGTTTGCCCGTGGTCGTCTCAATGAGACAGTTGCCATTGGCGTGATAGTAGGTATTGCTTTCGTCCACTGTGATGGTCTCCAGATTTCCGCAGCCCCAAAAGGCATATTCTTCAATCAAGGACACGCTTTCAGGCAAATGGAGCTCTTTGAGCGCGGTGCAATTTTTAAAAGCACTGTTGCTGATGGTGGTCACGCTCTCCGGAATGAAAACCGAAATGATATCACACTTTTTATTATCCCTATCAAAGGCACCGCTGCCGATGGTGGTAACAGGATAACCCCGATATTCCGTGGGTATGATCACATCACTTTTTTCTCCCAAATAGGCGATCACCTCGGCAATGGTTTGATCGCCGATATTGATAACTGACATCACAAGACCTTCCGTATACTCTGTCGGATCATAAGGGCGTGTCATTTCTTCGGTAGGTATTTCCGAGGGTGCTTCGGTAGCCCAAAGCTCAGATATCTTTTCACTTCCCTTCGGCGCATCCGTACCGGCAGGAGTGACGGTGGAAGTATTGCTCACGGCCCACAAAATTCCCGTCATGACCGATACGCCCACAAGAAAGCAAATGACTGCCACGCCCCAGCCGCTATTGATAAAACGTGAAAAGGCATTGGGCTGTTGAGTGCGGCTCGTGGGGGCTTGCGCTTCAAATAGGGTCAAGGATTCGGAGATCAGGCTATCTCTCACCATGCTCATAGCTTCAAATACCGTGGTATTCTTCATGGCTGATACCCCCTTTCCAGCAGATAAGCACGGAGTTTTTCCCGTGTTCTGTGGAGGCGTACGGACACATTACCTGCAGTAAGGCCGCATTTCTCCGCCAACTCTTTGACAGAGCAAAAATGGAAATAACGTCCCATAAAAAGCAGGCGGTCTAACCTATCCTGCTTTTCAAGAAAATTCGAAATATCATGAGCCAATTCGGCGGCGCGATCCTCGGAGGGAGCAGCAATATTGGCAAGGTCGTCCAAGGCTATCTCCAGATCGCGGTTTCTTCGTTGCCTGTGGAGGTCACGAAAGCGTTTGATGGACAAATTTCTGGCGATACGACATACAAAGGCGCCAAATCTAACCGGACGCTCAGGGGGAATGGCATTCCATACGCCGAGATAAGTATCGCTGACGCATTCCTCGGCATCAGGGCGGCTATTCAAGATATTGAGTGAGATGCGCATACAGGCCGCACCGTACTGCTTATCCGTCTCCACGATGGCTTGCTCGTCACGTGCAAAATACAGGTCGATGATCTGTTGGTCATTCATAATAATCTCCATTCAGCCGCTCTGTGGCGGCACAAATACATTCTGAAACTCGACCGTGTCGTAAACGACAAAAACAGGTTGGTCCCATTTTCAGGGAGAATTGGCGTGAAACAGTCTTCTTGGACTTGGGATCACTCAACTTTCACGCTAGTTTCCTTTTTTAAGGGGCTTCACAGTATAAGTACCTAAACGAGCAAGAATCTTACGGAAACAACCGATAAAATGATGCCCCACACATTTGTGTGGGGCATGAAAGATCACCAACCAAACTCGTCGTAGTGAGGCTCGATGACCGTCTTGTTATAGTCATTGCCACCGGGAAAGTTGGCGGACTTGAGGATACCGGGAGTAAAACCGTCGCGGAGCATCTTCTCCACGCAAACCGAAGTAAGGCTCCACATGATGTAGTCTGAGGAAATACCCGAGGCGGCGGCAAAGTAGGCCTCAATACCTTCCACCTCCAACATAGCCTCGGCGGCAGGTGCGCAATTATCCAGCGCCAAGGTGACGAACTCGTAAAGTTTCTTGCCGGATTCATGGACGGGATCCACTTGGGTGGCGTAGGTCATAGAGGTAAAGGCAATAACTGTGACCCCTTTCTCCATAGCTTCCCACGCCAGATCCACCACGGATTTGGTCCGTCCCGATACAGAAGAAACGAAAAGAACATCGCCTGCTTCCAGTTCGGTCTCTTCGGGCTTGTACTGCTTATAAAAGATGGGACCTCCGCCACGGTAAATAAGATCCATTTCGATCCCGTGGACAATGTGACCCAGATATACCTTATGTCCCTTTTCCACAGCTTCAGCCACCAAGCCACCGGCTTTGAAAATGTTTTCCCGTTGGGTCTCCCGCACAGTTTTGAGCAGACTATCTACAGCCTCGTGATATCTGTCGATCAGCATGATTGTTTCTCCTTATAATTTGATCACATATAGAAAATATTATTCTTATGCTCAGCGATAACAGCTTTATTATAGATGTCGCCGCCGTCAATATTGCCGCTCATGAACACGGGAGGCTTGATTCCCCTCTCCCAAAGAATCTCGGAGGCGCGTGCTGTAACGGCGTTGAGAATGGCAGCACCCACCACTGTAGAGGAAGACGCCAGCTTCTGCTCAAAGCCTTCCAACTTGATGGTGGCATCGCCGTAATCCCCATGATTGTCAATAAGGATAGAGGCAAAATCGTGAAGCATCTTGCCCGAGGGATGACGGGAGATGACCGACGTGGCCGTTTTCATATTGGTGACCACAACGACGGTCATCCCAATCTCCCTTGCCCGCTCAGCCATATCAATGGTGACGGCATTGCGCCCCGACACCGAATGGATGATAAGAACGTCGCCCTCTTTACAGGGCTCGTTGTTCAGAATGATTCTACCATAACCGGGGATGCGCTCCATCTCGCTGGTCATGGTGGGGGGAGACAGCTCCAACCT
>SVTB01000009.1 GCA_015064015.1 Oscillospiraceae bacterium
CTGAGGGAGAACCGTAGGTTCTATCCCTCAGCGGCGCCTCTTTTGTAACTTTTCTCTCGACGAGGAGAGAAAAGTTAGTAAGTTAAACAACAATTTACTGCAGTAAGACATCAATATATCAAACATAAAGGAATATCCCATGAAATTTGAAAACAGAGAAGAAAAAGTAAATTATCTTTTGTCCAAGACCCCCGGCACGTATACCTATGAAGATTTACGTCTGGTGGTAGAGCTTCTGCGTTCCGAGGGAGGGTGCCCTTGGGATATGGAACAGACCCATGTATCAATCCGCCGTGACTTCATTGAGGAAACTTATGAGGTCATTGAGGCTATTGACACCGAAAACCCCGCACTACTTAGGGAGGAGCTGGGAGATGTGCTGCTGCAGGTGGTTTTCCATGCCCGTATTGAGGAAGAGCAGGGAAGATTCTCCATGAACGAAGTAGCCAACGATATTTGTGCCAAGCTCATTCACCGCCATCCTCATGTGTTCGGAACGCTGGAGGTAGCTGATAGCGCCGAAGTGTTGGTCAACTGGGATAAGATCAAAGGAGAGGAAAAACACCGTGTTACCATGACGGATAAATTGCGTGCGATTCCTCCTATGGAACCGGCGCTCATGCGTGCCCAAAAAGTAGGTAAAAAAGCGGCTTGTTTTGATTTTCCCAATGCTGAAGAGGTGTGGAAGAAGCTGGATGAAGAAATTTCTGAGGTCAAATCTGCTGCTGCATCGGGAGATCAAGCTGCTGTTGCCGAAGAAATGGGAGACCTGCTCTTGACGGTTACCAGCCTGGCCCGCAAGCTGGGCGTAGATGCCGAAGAATGCCTGTTCCACGCTACGGACAAGTTTATCAATCGCTTTGAGAAGGTAGAGACTGCTGTCCATGCCAAGGGCATGGGAATGGAGGATCTGACCATGCCTGTGCTGGATGAAATTTGGAACGAGATCAAGCATAGCTGATATGACTACCCCTATACCTGTTACCATCCACATTTCGGATGCTGTGACGCTGTACGCCATTCAGACCAAACGCTTCAAAACCTCCCGCTTGAGCATTTATACAATGATGCCGGCTGATGAGATTGATGCCCCTCTCAGTACCCTTTTGTTTGGGGTTTTGCGAAGGGGAAGCGAAAAGTATCCCCGATTGTCTCTCCTCAACCGCCGTTTAGATGACCTGTATGGCACGACCCTCACGCTTCGCAATTTTTTGCGCGGAAATGACCACGTGCTGAGCTTTACGGCTGAGATGCTCTCGGATGTCTATGCTTTGGAGGGTGAGCATCCTCATATTTTGGAAGGAACCCTGGAGCTGATGGCTGAAATGCTGCTCCATCCTATTAGGGAAGAGACAGGCCTTCTCCCCACAGAAACCGTTGAATCGGAAAAACGTGCTATGATGGATAGCATCCGTGCCGAGATCAATGATACACGATCCTATGCGGCCACCCGTCTTCGCCAGATTATGTGCGAAGGAGAGCCCTTTGGACTATCCTTGTCGGGAAGTCTTCCCATGATGGAAAAAGTCACGTCAGAAACCTTGACACGGCTTTTAGACCAACGACTGAATTCTGCCTGCTGGGAAGTCTACTATGTGGGTAGCGAGCATCCTGAGCAAGTGGCAGATGCTTTCAAACACGCATTTGCCAGTTTTGCTCCCCAAACTTTAGTGCTGTCGGAGCATCCCCCTCATATCCCACCGATGATTCCGCGCCGTGTGGAGGAAAGTTTCCCTGTGGGGCAGGGAAAGCTGTGTATGGCCTGGTCATCCGGAATTACGGATACCATATCTTCCCACGGAAATGATTACCCCGCTGCCGTAGTGCTTTGCGAACTTTTAGGTATCATGCAATCTTCCCTTCTGTTTCGCCGCGTGCGGGAGGAGTTGGGGCTCTGCTACTTCTGTGATACCGCCTTTGAAGGAAAGCAGGGCATCCTATCGGTAACTGTGGGAATACATCCCCAAAATCGAGAAAACGCAGAAGCGGAGATCCTTTCCGTAATGGAAGAGATCCGTGAAGGAAAGCTCTCAGAGGAAGATCTCAATCTGGCCAAGCTATCCTTGGAGAATAGCTATCGTCAACTGCCGGATAGCCCTGCGGCTATGGAATCCTACTGGTTTTGGCAAGATCACCGACGTATGCTCCTCCCTACAGAGCAGTTGTCTCGGCTCATGGCCGTGACCTGTGCGGACGTTGTCCGTGCGGCACGGAAATTCATATTGGATACCGTTTATTTTTTGAATGCCACAAAGCCCGAGGAGGTGGATGAAGATGACGGATAGCCGCGTATACAAATCTCCTCTGCTGGGCGAACAATATGACGATATGCGCCACTCGTGCGGTCTGCGCATACTTGTCTACCCCAAGGAAATGGAAACCGCGTATGCCATGCTGGGTGTAGGTTACGGCGCGGCAGATACACCTTTGAAAATGCCTGCGGGCTTGCCCAAAGGGGATATGACTCCGTTGGGTGTAGCACATTTTTTGGAGCACAAAATGTTTGAAGGAAAAGACGGAGCTTCCTGCGATCACCGTTTTGCGGCGTTGGGCGCGGAGGTGAATGCCTACACTTCGTATGACCGTACCGTATATTACATTTCCTGCACAAAAAATTTCAAAGAAGCGCTGGCGGAGCTTATAAATTTGGTTTCAGAGCTCCATGTAACACGAGCATCGGTATCCCGGGAGCAGGATATCATATCTGAAGAGATTCGTATGAATGATGACAGCCCTTTTGAGCGTTGTTATGCTGAAATGCTCCGCGCCATGTACCACCATCATCGCGTCCGTGAAGAAATCTGCGGAACCGAAGCATCTGTCAAAAAAATCACGCCGAAATTGCTGAAAGCTCATTTTGATGCCTTCTACTGCCCTGAAAATATGGTGTTAGCCGTGTCGGGACGTATGACGTCTCAAGATGTATGGGACGTGGTCAATGCCGTCTGGGATCAAAAATGCCCCGCAGGAAGCCTGCCGGAAACTTCTGTGCTGCCTGAACCTGCTATAGCTCACAAGTCTTATACTGAAATGAAAATGCAAGTTGCCAAGCCCCTCTTTTGTATAGGGGTGAAGGACGTGGACATCCCCCAAAATCCCAATGCGCTGTTTAGACGGGATCTGTGCATGACCATTCTATCAGAAATGCTGTTTTCCCGCTCTGGAGATTTTTACAATGACCTTTTTGAGGTTGGGAGCATTACGCCCACCTATGCGTACGGTACCGCCATTGGTCGCGGATACGGTTATTTTGCGGTGTCGGGCGAAGGGGATGATCCCACGCTGATCTACCGAAAGTTTTGCGATTATGTAGCGAGCGTGAAAGAAAAAGGGCTTTCCGAAGAGGATTTCGAGCGAAGCCGCCGTATTCTGTACGCAGATTACATCACAGGCTTTGACGCCACCGAGGATATCGCCCAATCTCTGATTACCTATGCCATGGATGGCGTGGAGCTTTTTGACTTCATCCCTACGGTCAAGTCGATTACTCTGCAGGAGATCACACAGCTGATGAAAACCTGCTTTGATCCCTCCCGATTCGTTTTATCTGTTGTTTCTCCATTGGATTCTGAATATGTAAAGGAGTGATGTTATGAATATGACAACTGTATCTTTCCCCGGTTTGGGGATCGAAAACTTTTCCTTTTCACGTGTAGCCTTTGAGCTCTTTGGGAAGCCCATTTACTGGTATGGTGTTATCATCATGTTGGGAGTGGTCGCTGCGGTGGTTCATGCGTATCTCCGCTCCAAGAGAGAAGGTGTTAAGACGGATGATCTTTTGGATCTGACCATTTTTATCGTGTTTTTTGGTGTATTGGGTGCTCGTCTTTACTATGTGTTGACCACCCTGAATACCGGACGGTATGAAAACTTTGTGGATGTGATTGCCATTTGGGACGGCGGTTTGGCCATCTATGGCGGAATTATCGCGGGTGCAGCTACGATCGTGGTGGTAAGTCTCATCAAAAAAATCAATGTGTTCCGTGTATTGGATATGGTAGGTCCGGGTGTTATGCTGGCCCAAGCTATTGGCCGTTGGGGTAACTTTGCCAACGGAGAGGCCTTTGGCTATCCCGTTCCCGATTCCAACCCTTTGTACTTTTTGCGCATGGGCGTGATTTCGGATTTTACCGGAAGCGAAATGCAATATTATCATCCTACCTTCCTCTATGAGTCCTTGTGGAATATTATTGGTTTTGTCATCATTTCGCTGTTGTATAAGAAGAAAAAATTCAACGGTCAGAATGCTCTTATGTATCTTTGTTGGTACGGCTTCGGCCGTATGTTTATTGAGGCGCTACGTACAGACAGCCTTTTGGTGGGGTCTTTCCGTATTTCCCAGGTGGTTGGAGCCACTTGCTTTGTGGTGGCGGGAGCTCTCATTGTGGCCTGCTTGATTTTGAAGAACAAAGGTAAGCTGGATACCCTTTTCGGAGGACTTTTAGTAGCGCCTCCCGCGCCTCTTCTCGCAGAAGGAGAAAATGAGGCATCCGAAGTAGAGACGGAAGATGATCAATACGAAAATGTATTCGGCGGCGGCTCCGAGGAAGAAGACACCGAGGACGAGGATACCGCAGGCGAGGAAACTCTGAATGAAGAAAAAATAACCGATACCGAAGTCCGGGAAAGTGAGGAATTTTGAGAATGGCACATATCATTGACGGCAAAGCTATCTCTGCGGCTGTAAGAGCAGAGATCACAGAGGAAACCAAGAAATTTGTGGCGGAAACCGGCGTAACCCCTGGCTTGGCCGTGGTCATCGTAGGCAACGACCCTGCTTCTCAGGTGTACGTTCGCAATAAGCGTAAAGCTTGCACCGAGGTAGGATTCTATTCTGAAGCATATGAGCTTCCTGAGGAAACTACCCAGACGGAACTTGAGGCTTTGGTTGATAAGTTGAACTCCGATCCCAAAATCCACGGTATTCTGGTACAGCTTCCCCTGCCACGCCATTTGGATGAGCAACGCATCCTCCTCCGCATTCGGCCCGAAAAGGACGTGGATGCCTTTCATCCCTACAACGTAGGGCGTATTATGATCGGTGATTACAATTATCTCCCTTGCACCCCTGCAGGCGTTATGGAGCTTTTGAAGCGTAGCGGTGTGGAGGTCAGCGGTAAAGAGTGCGTGGTGGTAGGACGTTCCAATATCGTGGGTAAGCCCATGGCTATGCTTCTGCTCCAAGCCCATGGTACCGTGACCATCTGCCATAGCCGCACTAAACATCTGGAGGAAGCCACTCGCCGTGCCGATATTCTGGTGGCCGCGATTGGTAAGCCCGAGTTCTTTACTGCCGATATGGTGAAGGAGGGAGCCGTGGTCATTGACGTGGGTATGAATCGCCGTCCATCCGACAACAAGCTCTGCGGCGATGTGGACTATGCCTCTGTGGAGCCTGTGGCTTCCTATATCACCCCCGTCCCCGGAGGTGTGGGTCCCATGACTATCACCATGCTCATGCAAAACACCCTGCGTGCGGCTAAGTCCTCTCTGTAAGAAAGGAGATTCTTATGGAACACGTACTGATCGTCATTGATATGCAAAACGACTTTGTGGATGGCGTTCTGGGATCCCCTGAGGCAGTTAGCATCTTGCCCGCCGTAGTTGATAAGATCAGCCATCATCAGGGAAGGATTATCTTTACCCGTGATACCCATGGTAAAGACTACATGGAAACGAGAGAAGGGAAGTATCTTCCTGTTCCCCATTGTATCAACGGAACAAGAGGTTGGGAGATTAAAGACAGGGTTTGGGATGCCGCTAACGGAAAGCCTCATGTCGAGGTGATAGACAAGCCTACCTTTGGCTCTACTGAGCTTTCGGAATTGCTGGTTAAATATCATGGCAATACTGCCATTGAAAAGATAACGCTCATTGGCGTTTGTACCGACATTTGCGTCATTTCTAATGCCATGCTCATTAAAGCGGCACTTCCTGAAATTGATGTGATTGTGGACGCCGATTGCTGTGCGGGTGTTACTTCCGAAAGTCACAACAACGCCTTGACGGCTATGAAAGCTTGTCAAATCATCATCGAAAATTTTTAAGCCCTATGAAGAAAAACGAACCCTCACGGAAATCCGTGAGGGTTCGTTTTTCTTTACATAAACCAAAACAGGAGCAGAAGAAGTCCTACAATAATGAGAACGGGGATGAACAGTACAAGATAGGCCGACATGATCATAGCGGGCATATCTTTTTTCTCAAGTCCACCTTCGTTTTCAATATCCTCTCGGAACTTTTTCTCTGCGTTCTTGTCAGGCTTTTTGATGAGCTTCAGCTTGCGTCCGAACAACATAGCGGTCACATCTTGTTACTCAGCGGCGCGATCTGTGGAGGAACGCTTGCCGGGCATATCAAAGAGATAGTTTCCGTTTTCATCCACCTTCCTATCGAGGAAGTGGCAGGCAACAAAGTGTCCCTTTTCCACTTCAACGTAGGGCGGAGGCACGCGCTTACACTTATCACAAGCCATATAACAACGGGTGTGGAACTTACAACCCTGAGGAGGACGGATGGGGCTGGGGATGTTGCCCTCCAGCAGAATACGCTCCTTTTTCAGGCTGTTCATGTCCGTGGTGGGAATGGAAGAGAGCAGAGCTACGGTGTAGGGGTGTCTGGGATCTGCAAAGATGGTTTCTGCCGTACCCAACTCCACCATGTTGCCCAAATACATAACACCGATGCGGTCCGAAATATAGCGGACGACTGACAAGTCATGGGAAATGAACAGGTAGGTGAGGTTCTGCTTTTCCTTGAGTTCTTCCAGTAGGTTAATGATCTGAGACTGAATGGATACGTCAAGAGCCGAAACACATTCGTCGCAAACAATAAACTGGGGATTTACCGCTAAAGCACGGGCAATACAGATTCTCTGGCGCTGACCGCCCGAGAACTGGTGGGGATAACGATGAAGCATATAGTCCTGAAGACCGCAAGCGCGCATGACTTGCAGGATGTATTCCTTCATCTGGGGCGAGCCGTGTTTGAAGAAACCGTGGGTCGTCAGACCCTCTTCAATGATTTGACCGATGGTCATACGGGGATTCAGGGAAGAGTAGGGATCCTGGAAAATGATTTGCAGATCCTTGCGGAGCAGACGCATTTCGGAGTACTTCAGTCGGCTGACAGCAATACCTTCATCCAGAAGTGCATCGTACTGGCAGAACAGCTCGTTATGCGCATACTGTGCTTTTAAGGCTTCAATGGCTTGAATATCATCGTTCTGGATTGCCAACAGAGTCTCAAGAGCGGGCTGCTGAGCCTGAATTTTAGCTTTGTAAGCGGCCGCTTTCTTTTGGAAGGAAGCAATCTTGCGTGCGGCCTTGGCGGCATCTTCCTTGGTCTCAAGTTCCTTGATGGAGGACTCGCAGAAAGCAAGATGCTTCTCAAAATCAGCGATGACGGATTTAACCTTAGCGATCTTGCAATCGGTTCTGTACTTTTTCAAGAGCAGGCCCGTGCCGACTTGGGGATTCTCCAATGCGGCAAAACCGCCGAGGATCTTTACCACATCGGAAAAAGCAGTCTGCGCTTCAGCCACAGCCAAATTTTTGTTCTGTAGCTGAATGAAGGTGGCCTTATCGCCAAGCTCGTCGCAGGCACGGGTCAGGGTTTCGGCCTTAGCCTGCATTTTCTTGTACTTGGCGATCATCTTGGTTGCATTTCGGAGGGTCCGTTCTACGTAGGAAGGAACGAACTCCGACAGGGTTTTCCCGTAATAAATGGTACTGCCTGCGGTCTGATCATACAACTGGAGAATGGTTCTGCCCAGCGTAGATTTACCGCAACCCGATTCACCTACAAGGCCAAAGGTTTCACCCTTGTAGATGTCGATGGAAATTTCCTCATTTGCACGAACATAAAACTGCTCTTTTTGGAAGATGCTGTTCTTAGCAATAGGGAAGTATTTCTTAAGGTTCGTGATTGACAACAGCTTCTCGGTGTTTTGCACTGTTTCGCACCTCCTTTTCAGGATAGAAACAACGAACCTTCTGTCCGGGAGCTACCTCTTGAAGAGCAGGTTCCTCCTCGAGACATTTTTGCGTTGCATATTTGCATCTGGGCGCGAACTTGCATCCCTTAGGGAGTGCCAGCGGATGAGGCACCACGCCGGGGATGGGCTCGAGCTTATGCGTGATGTTGTCGATACGAGGGATACTGTACATCAAACCCTCGGTGTAGGGGTGGCTGGTGGGGCAATCTGTAAAAATTGTTCTGGCGGAGGTCTGTTCTACGACCTGTCCGCAGTACATGACGACTACATCGTCAGCCATTTCATTGATAACACCCAAGTCATGGGTGATAAAGATGATTGCTGTGCCGTTATCGCGCTGCAGATCATTCATAAGGCGAAGGATCTGTGCCTGAATGGTTACGTCCAGCGCGGTGGTGGGCTCGTCTGCAATCAGGATCTTAGGCTTGCAAGCCAGCGCCATAGCAATCATGACACGCTGACGCATACCGCCCGACAGCTGGTGGGGATACTGCTTGAGTACGGCCTCAGGGTTGGGGATTTGTACTGCCTCCAGCATTTTCAAAGCCATGGCTTCAGCCTGCTTTTTATTCATGTTCTGGTGAATCATGAAGGGCTCGCTCAGCTGACGCTTAACCGTAAACACAGGGTTCAAGGAGGTCATAGGTTCCTGGAAAATTACCGAGATCTTATTACCTCTGATTTCGTACATTTCCTGCTGAGATAGCTTGGTGAGATCACGGTTTTCAAAAATAACTTCGCCGTCTGCGATATAGCCGTTACCGTCCAAAAGCTGGAGGATGCTCATAGCAGAGACGGATTTACCCGAACCGGATTCGCCAACGATACCAATGGTTTTACCTTCGTCCAAGGAATAGGAAACGTCATTGACAGCCTTGACGATACCTTTTCTGGTTTTAAAATAGGTATGAAGGTTCTTTACTTCCAACAAAGACATATCTGACACCTCCATCCTTAGCGTTCCTGGCTGCTCTTGGGGTCAAGAACATCGCGCAGGGTATCGCCGATAATGTTAATACTAATGGTTGCGATCGCAAGGAAGATCGCGGGGAAGAGCCATTGCCACCAGTAGTTCTGGATGACGATGGAGTTGTTTGCACCGTAGAGCATATTACCCCAGGTGGGTTGAGGCTGCTGAACACCGAAGCCCAGATAAGACAGGGAAGACTCGGTCAGCATACATCCTGCAAAGTCCAACGTGACGTTGACTAAGATGATGGAGATAACATTGGGCAAAATGTGTTTGAACGCGATTCGCTTTTCCTTAACGCCCATGGACTGTGCCGCAATAACGAATTCCTTCTCGCGCTCTGCGAGTACCTGCGCACGGATCATGCGTGCCAAGCCGGGCCAACTGAGAAGGCCCAGAATGATCATGATAATGACAATTCTTGTGGTTTCGTCTATCGGCTGCGTTCGTATGACGTAGGATAGCATCATAGCGAAGGGGAGGAAGGGAATAGCCGAACAAATTTCGGTAACACGCATGAGGATCATATCGACCCAACCGCCGAAGTAACCCGACAAACAGCCGATGATGATAGCAATAATGGTAGAAACAATGACCGCCACAGCACCAACCGTCATGGTCATACGGCCACCGTGGATGATACGGGTAAGCACATCACGACCGCGGTTATCGGTACCCATCAGGTAGCCCTTAAAACCGGCCTTGTCTGTGATTTCACCGTCTTCATCAACAATATAGGTCTGCTTGGAACCGGCAAACACCTCAGCGGCTTCAACGCCGGAAAGGCTGGTTTGGCCACCGTCGTTGTGACCCCAAGCATAGGCGCGTCCCTGATCCGTCAGAGCCACGAAATGACGTGTACCTGCAACGACAGAAACGTATTTTTCACCTGCATTGATCGCGGGGAATTCGTTCTCACCGTACTCAACGGCACCGAACACGACAATACTGCCGTCCTCCATGACCATTGCGTATACGTTGTTGGTAGCGGCAATATCCACAACCTTCTTGCCCTGCAGATAGGACTTCAGGTTTTTGATACGGCCTTCGGTGGAGGAATAAGCACTTTTGCGGTTAAAGGTCAGAGTAGAACCACCGGATACCGTGCCGTCCTCCATGAGAACAATGGCGTAGTAGTTGGAGAAAGCAACCTTTTTGACGCCGGATGTGAATTCTTCGCTGGTGGAGAATTCGGTCAGGCTGTACATGGAGTTGTTGTTACCCCACATATACAAACGGCCGTTGACGACCAAACCTGTTACCTGATAGCCGCAGATCAGCTGATCCACGTCCTCGGGATTGATGGCCTCATAGAAATCCTTACCCTTATTTTCGGGAATGAATTTCTCGGGCATCTGGGTATAGAACTGAGAATCGCTTTCGTTGCGCAGATAACCATACTGGCCAAGGGTTTTGTCACCCCAACCTACGATGGCACCGTCCTTGGTGATGGCGATGATGTGGTCAGAGCCTGCTGCAGCGGTTACGACATTTCCTTCTTTGATTTCTTCGGGGATCTGGGTAAAGTCGATGTTAGTCAGTGCGTTCTTGGTGTTGCCCCAAAGATACAAATTACCGTCACGGCTGACACCTACCGAGAAATCCGAGAAGCTGCTGATCTCCTTGACGTTGGAGGACAGAGCATTGGGCGGGCTCAGCATGGTGTAGTTGGGGGCAATATTGGCTTGTAGGGGATCCGTGTAGTTCAGATCCATGGGGATGAACAGGGGACCGATGAAGACCAAAAGGAACATGGAAATGAGCACCACAAGAGCAACGACAGCTAACTTTCTGCGGAAGAAAGCCTTGACAGCCATAACCGAAGGGCTCTCGATTTTCTCGACGATGAAACGCTCGTCATCAGCCATCTCGCGGCTGGCGCCCATAAACATACGGCGAGTCCAGCGCCAAAGCGTTGCGAAAACGCCCTTCTTGGCAGTGTTTTGATTCTTTTTACTCATAATACTGCCTCCTTATTTGTTGACGCGGACACGCGGGTCGACCAAACCGTAAGCGATGTCAATGATGAGGTTACCCAGCAGAGCAATGATAATGTAGAACATCTGCAAAGCCAACACAACTTCGTTGTCATTGGCGGTCAGGGCATCGTAGTAGGTCTTGCCGATACCGTTGAGAGCGAAAATATTCTCAATCATCATGGAACCGCCGAAGATGCCCAAGAACCAACCGATGATCAGGGTGGTGATAGGCAGCAGGGCGTTGCGCCATGCGTGGGAGTAAATAACGACTTTTTCACGCAGACCCTTCGCGCGCGCGGTGCGGATGCAGTCCATAGACAGTGCTTCGATCATGGAAGCACGGACGAAACGGGTCATACCGCCCAGAGACGTAAAGGTCATAACGATGAGGGGAAGAGACAGATGGTACATCTTGTCCCAGAATTTGGCCCAAGGGGACCAGTTGAGACTATTGGCGGTTTGCATACCCGAGACAGGGAACCATCCCAGTATGATCGCAAATATCCATATGAATACGATCGCTATGATAAAGGTAGGTAAGCTGTAGCCAACAATGGTGCCCACCTGTACCGCAACGTCTCGTTTGCTGCCGCGCTTGACAGCACAGAAAATACCCAGCGGGATGGTAATACCCAACGCCAGGATAGTCGCGAAAATGTTGATAAAAATTGTATTTTTCATGGGTTCCTTGATCATTTCGATAACAGGTCGACCTTGCTCAGAGGAATCACCAAAATTCCCTTGCAGCATTCCGTTAAAGGAACCGTCTGTATAGGGATAAACTCCGATCCATCGGAGGTATCTTTCAAATTTAGTGCCGTTCGTTCCCAGTTTTTCTTGCCAGTATTCGTATCTTTCATCATAATCCAACTTTTTGTTGGCCTGGATATCGTTTCGGGCATATTCGGCGGCCTTGTCTACAGGCAGCATATTGTAAATCATAAACAGCAGGAACGAGAGGATAAAGAAGACGAGAATGATGAACATTATTCTCTTGATGACGTACTTGCCCATCGGAATCCTCCATAACTCCAATCTCTTGCAAGAGATTATTTTGCTTTATAAAGTGGCATAGGAAGGGTGTTTTGCAACACCCTCCCTATGCGTTTTACTGAGTGTTCAGTTCAGTTTGTACGATTTTGGGTTGAATTACTGGTAGTTCTCCCAGAAGTCAGCCTCATCCATGAAGTAGGTGTAGCTGTAGTCAGCATACATGTCTTGGTCGATAGTCCAGTTGAAGGAGAAGTCGTAGATAGCGCTGGTGAAGCCGGTAGCGTAGTTGATACCGCAGCACTTAGCAACGCCGTCCCAACCGTAAGCCTCGATCTGGAGGTACTCACCGTACAGACCGGTGGTGAAGTCACAGCTGGTGTAGGTGATATACATACCGATGTTGGTGGTTGCGTTGGGGTTGGTCTGCCATGCAGTGATCAGCTGGTCGGTAACATCGTTGGGCTGAGTGCCGTACCAGTTGAATGCGAGAGGCATATAGTATGCGCCGTCAACCTTAACAGTCTTGTACTTGTTGTCGG
Source organism: Oscillospiraceae bacterium (assembly GCA_015064015.1). GTDB lineage: Bacteria > Bacillota > Clostridia > Oscillospirales > CAG-272 > CAMEON01. The sequence continues at coordinate 12,478 of SVTB01000009.1, forward strand.
TGGTAGCATAGTTGATGTTCTGCTTGGACAGCTCGTAGCCTTCCAGCTTCTTGTAGCGGATGCCACCCTGCTCGGCGTTGTAGAGACTACCGTCAGCATTGTAGATCCAGCCGCCCTCTTCGAGAACAGCAATAGCCTCGTCAGAGCTGTAGGAGTAGTCGTTCAGGTCGATGGTGTCCTTGTTAGCCTGGTAGGAAGCCATACCGGTGTAGTAAGGACCGTGAACAACGGTACCGTAACCGCCGGTGAAGGTCTGTGCGAACTCAGGACGGTTGATGGTGTAGAGGATAGCCTGGCGAACTGCGGTGAAGGAAGCAGGGCCAAGGTCGCAGCGGAGACCGATGAAGCCGTAGCCGGCGCGATCATAGTGAGTCTCAGCGTACTTGTCGGGGTTCTCATCCACGAGGGTGAGAGCGTTCTTGGTGTCATCAGCACCGGTGATACCTGCGAGAACGTCGATCTGACCGGTCTTGAACTGGTCCATCTGAGTCTCGGAAACCATCTTAACGTAGGTGATGGTCTCGATGGTAGCCTTACCGCGAGCATCATCGCCGGGGTAGTAGGGGTTCAGGGTCAGGGTAGCGATCAGAGCGGAAGCGTCGTAGTTGGAAACTACATAAGGACCGGAGTAGGGCAGAGCGGAATCCCACTTCAGGTTGTTGACGATAACGTCAGCCATTGCGTAGGTGTCCTTGCCGTCCTTCTGAGTCTTAGCATAGAAGCCGTCGGACAGACCGCAGGTCTTGTCTTCAGCAACGATGATGTCGTTCTCGCCCAGGTAGAGAGCCAGGGGAACGGGAGAGAAGCTTGCGTAGCTCTGTACATAGTAGTAGTTAGCGTAGTCAGCCTGGAAGGTTACAGCAAAGGTGTAATCGTCGATGAGCTGAACGCCCTTGAAGTACTTGGTAGCCTCAGCACTCTCGTTGTCACCAACGTATGCCTTGAACTGATCGAAGCCAACGAGCTGCAGACCGGAAACACCGGTGCCGCCTGCGGCAACAGAAACCTCGGTGGAGTTAGCCAGGATGGAAGCAATGTAGTTCTTGGCGTTGATAGCAGAGCCATCGGAGAACTTCATGTCCTGAAGGATCTTGATGGTGTAGGTGAGGGTGCCATCCTCGTTGATCACGGAGGTGGGAACCTCAGCCAGAGCCTTCATGTTCCACATCATAGCGCCGTCGGGACCGGTCTGAACAGTAGCAAAACCGCTGGTCAGGTTCTCGATATCCAGGTCAGAGGATCCGGGAGAGGACTTGCCCCAAGAAGAGCTACGGAAAGCGCCGGACAGCTCGGTGGAAGAACCGAGGATGACGGAGTTTGCGAAACCTTCCTTAACCTTAGAGGCGATGATAGCGTCGGCAGCGCCCCAGTAAGGAGTGGTTACGAAGCCCTCGATCTTAGCGTTGTAAAGATCGAAGTACTGGTTGGAGTACAGCGGAACGGCCAGAGCGAGATAGTTCCATCTCTGAACGTACAGCTTCCACCACTGGTTGTAAACAGCCTCAGCGGTGGTGTAGGCGCCTGCGGGGGTGCAGTTGTACACCATGGCCATGGACAGGAAGTCCATACCAAGCTCGTACTCAACACCCTCGTAGGTGACGTATGCAAGACCGTCCTTTTCGGTTACCATATCAATGGTAATCTTAGAACCGATCATGTCGTAGACGGAAGTAAAGTCGCTATGCTCTACTGCGTCTGCAGGGTCGACAGCCTGAAATTCAGGTGCCTTGGTGGGCTGCTGTTCGTCGGTGGGGTTCTCCGTGTTGGGCTGGCCGCAAGCTGCGAAGCAACCTACCAGAAGAACAAGAGCCATAAGAAGTGCTAATGCCTTAATACTTCTCATTTTGAATTCCTCCAAAAGTTTTTTTATGATACAGGCGAAATGACAGTCATCCGCCGCATATCCTTGACAATGATCAAGCGGGTCGCAGGCGTCAGGATGCTTCGCATCCTGACAATAGGGGATCCCCTATTGAATTCTCTTTGACCGCAACCATCCCTTCTCTATGACAGGAATAGTTACATAACATTATATACTTAAAAGAACGATTTGTCAAGCCTTTTTGTCATAATTTCTTCTCGTTTTTTGCGTTTGATGAATTTCAAAAACATATTTCTTGCATTCTAAGGCAAAAAAGCTCGTGACATCTATACTTATCGTTTAAATTTTCCCTGCACGTACTTTCCCTGTAAGTGGTAGTATACGTCGTCAGTATGATTTCTAAACCTCGGAATCTTCCGCCAAACAGCAACCCCACCGTAGCTCTCTTTGCCATGCCATAACTCCAAAGACCCATAGCGGCAGAGAAACTTTGTTTAGCATAAAGCAAGGCGATAGACGCGTAGAATTTGTTGAGTTGCTCAGTTCAAGCGAATGATTCTCTGACAAGCAAATATGGGGAAGAGAATGGACAGATATATTGGAGCGTACTGATAGATCAACACAGTAGGTATCCAGTAAGATGATCTCCGGTATCAGGAGTTCCGTATATGCCTGCAAAAACGGCATGAGACGCTCGATTGTATTTTTCGTTTGGTCAGAGGGAAGGTCATCTAAGCTCTTAACGAAATGACAGCCTGTAGGTGAAAACCAAGAGTTGCGGGGAGTGCGCCGAACGTATAGCTGACCGCTGATACCATTGCGGATGCTCACATACAGTAAGGAGCAAAACGAATCCACATTCTTTATATGACACAACGCATGGGCTATGGCATCGCGTTCGAAAATGCAAGTTTTTTTCGATGAAAATGCAATATCGTGTGCCAGTTGAATGTGAAGAGCTTGCGAGGACTTCGGCCATAGAAATTCGATGGTGCTCATCAGTTTGGAGAGATTTTCGGTATCGTCAGATACGTAACGGTATTCGGGATGAATGGAATGTACCGTATTTCCGATAGCATAGAAAGCGGCCATTCGCTTTTCTGAGGCGTGAAGATCTGTCATAAGCAGGGGTGGGTCCTGTACCATATGCCATAGATCGCAGCGACGGCCGCTGATGGGATCTGCTCCGTGCTTTTTCTTGAGTAATCCTTCATCTGTCAGCTGCGTCAGAAATCGGTTGGCCGTCATACGGCTGATACCCAAAGCCTCGGCTGCGTATTTTTGAGAAATGAATCCTTCGGCTTCTAACAAACGCAGTAGGCGAAAGCGTAGGGAAGGGGAGGCATAAGGGCGGTGAACGGAGAGATTCATATCGTCGGGCATACAGATACCTCTTTGAAATCAAAGTGAGTGGTCATCGAAAATAGGTTGACCATAGGCAGCAGGCGCACATACAGTGTATACGGCCGTATTACCTGCAAATCCTTGATGTAAGACCAAATCGGCGGGATAGCCTCGGCTGTCAAAAGACAAAGGATATCCACCTCCGTTTTGCTTGGATAACGCTTCTTTGGCTGTCCAGATCAGGGTAGCGGTCACGTTCTTTTGCGATGATGTGTTCAATAGTTGCTTTTCTTCTTCGGAAAAATAACGCTGACCCAAGGCAATGGCCTTGCTCTCCGGCATGATATCCTCAATGTCCAACCCCACATGATGCTCTCCGATGAGAATGGTAGATCCCACATACTGTTTGGTGTGGGATATATTAAAATCCATGGGAGGAAGCCCGGATGTGTTCCATCGGACGAAGGGACGCCCCCTCTCATCACGGAAAAGAGTCAAATACCCTTCGGCACCGGGAAGATGCCTGATAAGGAGTGCTGTAAAGCACTCAAGGGCGGACAACCGCTGGTGAATGATTTGTGCGGGGGCGGCAGAAGACAGTATTTTTTTAAGATATTGTTGATTTCCAGGGCTTTGTCCCCACTGTGCCAGAAGCTTTTCTGCTCGCTCTTCTTTAGAGAGCTTCATTGGTGACAAGGGCTGTATCGAGAGATACAGCCCTTGATTGTATGCGCTGATGAATGTCAAAACTCTGCTCCGATCTGGCTCATGAGCTTTTTGTTGAACTCTTCGGCCGTGTTGTAACCCATCTTCTTTTGACGGTTGTTCATAGCGGCGATCTCCAAAATGATGGCCAGGTTACGTCCGGGCTTGACGGGAATGGTGATGGAGGGAATTTTGAGGCCCAATATTTCGGTGGTTTCCTCGTCCAAACCCAAGCGGTCATACATTTTGCCCTGCACCCAGTTTTCCATGTGGATCACAAGGTCGATTTTCTCAGTCATCTTAACTGCGCCCATGCCGAAAAGACGGCGCACATCCACAATACCGATGCCACGAAGCTCCACATAGTGACGGATGATCTCGGGGGCCGAGCCTACCAGCGTCTTAGCGGAAACCCGCTTGATATCCACGGCATCATCAGCGATGAGACGGTGACCGCGCTTGACCAGCTCAATGGCCGTTTCGGATTTACCGACGCCGCTGTCACCTAAAAGCAGAAGACCTTCTCCGTAGACCTCAACCAATACGCCGTGCCGAGTGATGCGGGGACCCAAATGGGTATTCAGGGACGCGATCAGCGCGGCCATGAAGGGGGAAGTATGCTCACTCGTGCGGAGAACGGGCACGCCCTCAGCCTCGGCCACCTGAATCAGCTCTTCAAAAACGGTTTGGCCTGTGGTAAAAATGATACCCACCGGCTTGGCCTTCACGAAATCCGTGATGCGCTTGGTGCGCTCTTCCTCGGAAAGTCCCGTTAAATAACAATGCTCGGCGTAGCCGACCAGTTGCAGTCTCGCCTTGTCGAAGACCTCAAAGAAGCCTGCTACAGCCAAACCGGGACGGCTGACCTCAGGGGTGGTAATCAAAATATTTTCATAATTGCCGGGAATGGAAATTTCTTCCAGAGAAAATTCCTCTGCCAGTTTTTTTAGGGGGATGGAATATTTTTCGCTCATACAGGCCTCCTTTGAAGAATGTGTATACATTATAGCATATTTTTTTGAATATGAAAAGGGGTAAAACAAGAAAACTGTGTAAAAATTTCCGGAGATTATGGTTTTCCCTTATTTCGACAGAACCCGCACCCTAAGAACCAAGTCGGCATACTCTGTGGTATAGGGGGATTGCCCCTATGAAAGGAGGCAAACACTCATGAGCGAGACAAATGAAACCCATGAATATCAGGGTGCGTCTTCGACTTGTCGAAAACAGCTTCTTCAATCGCCGGTTTTTGCGGTACTGGGCGGAGACGCGAGGCAATTAGCCGTCGCCGCTTTTTTAGCGAACGCAGGTTGTTGCGTACATTGTATGGGGCTGGATGGGCGGGATGCAAAAGCGGATGATCTGAAAACCGAAGACCCCGATATTCCGGATCTCAGAATATACCATCATGTAGGATATGCGCTGGAGGGATGCACAGCCATTATCCTGCCGTATCCCGCCAGCAAGGATGGCGAAACCCTGTATTGCCCTTTATCGCCTGAATTGAAGATCACACCTGATGTTCTGATGGATTATCAGGGAAAGCATCCGGGTACTGTGATCTTCGGAGGCAGATTCCCCCGTGCATGGAAGGAAAAGGCGGAGGAGAAGGGATTTTTATGGATGGATTATGAGGACAGCGAAACCTTGCTTTTGCAAAATGCCCGCTTGACAGCCGAGGGTGCGATTATGACCGCCATGCAACTGACGGATACTGCCCTGTTGAACAGCCCCGTGGCTGTATTGGGATATGGTCGTATCGGCCGACAGCTGGCGCAGTTGCTCACAGCGCTGGGCGCCCGTGTGACTGTCATCGCCAGAAGGTGTGAAAGTAGAGCATTGGCAGAACTACAGGGCTGTACATCTTTTAATGTATCGGAAATTTCGGCATTGACCAAAGGATATCGGGTGATTTTCAATACCGTCCCCCATAAAATTTTAGAAAAGGCGCTATTGACCATACTTCCATGCCGCACATTGGTCATTGAGTTGGCATCGGCACCCGGAGGTCTTGATCCTGAGGGAGAACGCGAAGCGGTGCGCAGATGCGGATTGCAGGTGGTTCATGCACCTGCTCTTCCCGGACGCTATGCGCCTCAAACTGCAGGGGAGATTATAGCCCGCCATATTCTTGAGGTAATGAAAGAATATAGTGGGGAGGTGACGAAATGATTGGGTATGCTATGTGCGGGTCCTTTTGTACCTTGCAAACTTCGTTTGATATCCTTGAAAAGCTGTGTGCGTCCTATGACGTGGTGCCCATCATGAGTTACATGACCTACGGTACGGATACTCGGTTCGGGGAGGCCAAAGAGTTTGTCTATCGTGCGGAGGCCTTATGTGGACATCGGGTGATTCATACGGTGGAGGATGCTGAACCGCTGGGACCTGCGTGTCCCTTGGAAGCCCTTCTAATCTGCCCCTGTACTGGAAATACCTTAGCCAAACTGGCGAGAGGAATCACGGATACACCCGTCTGCATGGCGGCCAAGGCACATCTGCGATCCGACCGTCCGTTGATCATTGCCCTTGCCAGCAATGATGCTTTATCGGCTAATCTCGGTAACATAGCTACCCTGTTGGGGCGAAAGCAGGTGTATCTTGTTCCCATGAAGCAGGATGATCCCATAGGTAAGCCCCATTCGCTGGTGGCGGATTTTTCCATGACGATTGATGCGTTGAGCGCCGCGTTGGAGGGTCGTCAACTCAGGCCCTTGTTTTTGTGAATCAAAAAGGTTGCCTGCGAAGACTTTCGCAAGCAACCTTTTAATCGGTTAATTTGATTTTAAATCTGCTCTGACCTACTGTAATGCCCACGTCTCGGGAGGGATAAGAGGCAGGGGAAAGATAAGCGGCAACCGTAGGATTGGCCAAATATACTTCACGAAGGGTATCGGTAAAATTACATTGGATGGGTTGTTTGAGGGTGGGGCCACGGTTGCTCAAAATGACGATGTCGGATTGAGAAATCTCTTGCATAGCAGACAATGCGAGGGAGCTTTCAAAGATGCTTCGCCCGCAGAAAACCAAACGCTCTTCCGGGGTTTGAAGGGTCATGAGCAGTACGGGTTGAACAGAGCGATCAAGTCGGGTGTGAAAAAGGGTTACCACGGCATCACCAAACAGGACAAGCTCCTGCCCTTCATCGTAGATCACCGTGGGTACATCTGTCAGCTTTGCCGCCTCTAAGCAAGCCAGCATCAAATAATAATCCTCGGCAGTGACAGGGGAGGGAAGCCATAAGGCGCGCACCGTTTCTCGCTCGCAAAGCTGTAGCAGAGAGCCCGAGGTACGGGTGTGATAATCCGTGAGGATCACCGCCGCAAGCTCAGTGGCACCCCGCTTGGAAGCTTCCTCAGCAGCTGTTATAAATGAGCGGCGGCTGCCATTGGAAAAATCGCAGATGACACCCTCATGGCCATGGGTCAAAATCAGCATTTCTGAGGTCGAGGAGGGAATCATATAGGATACGTTGAGTGTAGGGGTAGAGAGCCAATGATGTATACCTATTATCGAAAAAATCAACACCCAGCCGATAAGCATGGGGAGGGGCAAGAAAATTCTACGCTTTAATCGTAAGCCCAACAGCAGAAGCGTAGCCGCTACCATAGCAACGGCAATGATGGGAATCAGCGCGTGACGCAAAGATATGACCACGCCTGAGGGGCGTGCGCATATTTTACAGAAATCAGTCATGCCGGTGCAAATTTTTTGAATAGCGGTGGTAAACAATGGGGCGATAGGAAGGGTAGCTGTTAGAAGAGACAGCGGAATTAAAAGCAACAGCAATCCCACCAAAGGGGTCAAAAGGAGGGTCATGGGGGCAGACAGCAGGCTGATCTCTCCGAAAATCGGAGCGGTAATCCACAAAGAGAAGGTGACGGCTACCCCGCCGCTGATCAGTCCAAGAAAAATTTTACGGGCCGGAATAAAGGCTTTCTTTATGGAGCGCTCTTGTACGGGAGAGAAGAGAGTTGACACCGAAAGAAGGCCCAATGTAGCCGAAAATGACATCCAAAAGCCCATATCCGCTACCGAAATGGGGGATACAAGCAGAATTCCCATACCGGCGAGCCCCAAAGAGGTTAAAGAATCTGCATCCGCAAAGCATAGGCAAGAAAGATATGTCATGCCAAGCATGATGATAGCACGGGTGGCCGAAGGCGGGAAACCTAAGTAACAAAGATAAAGAGCGGCACATAGCCCCAAAATCACGGCACGTATCCTCGGACGCAGCCCAAATGCTTTGAGAAGCAACGACATAAGTCCAAAGAGGAGTGTCATGTGCAGACCGCTGATGGCTAACAAATGTGAGACACCTGTCCTTGCAAAATCACGCGCGGTATGATCTTGGATATGGCCGCGCTCTCCCAGAAATAAGGCTTGTGGGAGTCCTGCCGCGTCCTTCCCAAATCTAAGCTCCATGGCTTCCGAAAGCTCGGTGCGGTGGCCGGTGATTTTCAGAAAAAGAGACGGCGGATTTGTGTCAAGGATCTGTACGTCGCTTGCGGACATGGAGATAAATCCACCGAAAATGCCGTCGCTCAAAAGTGCGTATTCCTCGTAAATATCTCCGGCGGCCTCAGCCAAGGTAAGACCCTCCGCCTGTATACTGATACGGTATCCGGGACGGAGATCGGCCACATAATAGCAGGTTAACAGGGCATTGTATTGGACGGGAGAACCGTTGATACTTTCCACGTCAATGACGTAGCTTGTCAGGTGACTGCCGCCGCCTCTGTATTGCGTGACCGTGGCCTCCATCACGCAATTTTCTCCAACATAAGCTTGAGCTATGGCTTCTTTCCGATCCAAACTCCATAGGGATTGACCCAACGCAACAGCGCCGCAAATAAGAAAACACAGAGTAAGTCGGAGGGCGTAAGCATGGCGAACACCTCTGTGCCGTCTCCAAATGAAGTATCCGGTGGAAAGCAAAATACCCGCGAGAAACAGACAAAGAAGGATCAGCTTAGCTTTTGTGATGAGCAAAAAGCTGAAGAGGGAGACACTCATAAACATCAGCGCTGACACCAATAACGGTCGATTTTTGAAAAGATTCACCCTGTCCTCCTCCTTTGAAGTTGTTCCTTAACAAGTATTTTACAAAATCATGCTCCGCTTGTCAATAAAAAAGTGCAAAAAAACTTGACAAAATTTAAAAAGTGGTTTATAATACGGTAGACCCCATATGCGAGGGCATAAAAACATATTGCTTTAACAGAATGGAGATTACCTATGTTCGAAACAGTTAAGAAGATCCTTGAGGACGAGCTCCAAATTGATCCCGACACCATTTCCCTTTATTCCGAGCTTTCCGCAGATCTCGGTATCAATTCCATCGAGCTTGCAAACCTTGTCATGCTTTGCGAGGACAAGTTTGACATCACCATTGAGGACGAGGATATTCACCGCTTCATCACCGTGGGCGATGTGGTAGAGTTCTTGGAGTCCCGCTGATTATCAAACATAAAAACGGACGCTGAAAACAGCGTCCGTTTTTATATGTTGCCGCCGTTGTTTACAACGGCGGCGTTGTGATATGCGGGAATCAGGCCTCAGCCTTCAGAGGGAAACCCTGACCGTCAATGCCGGTGGCGCCGGGGTGTACGCTGAGCATCCATGCGGTGAACAGATCCAGGTATTTTTCAGCCATGGCGATATCACCCTTCTGGGTGTAGATCAGCGACAAAGCCTTGTAGGTGTTACCCAAGTTATAAAACTCGGTGGTAACTTCCTTGCCGTCCTTATTGGTGTAAGTCAGGTTGCCGGCCTCGTATCTTGCCTTCACCTGAGAAGCAGGAGTCTCTACACCGCTGCCTGCGATGTCCTCGTTGGTCTCAGCCATGATGAACACCACATCAACGTCGGTGTCGTAGCCGTTGTAGGTGGAGGAGGGCAGGCCGCAAATGGCGATCTCCACACCCAGATAAGCCAAATTCTCGGCGGAAGTGCCGTAGGGAACCATGCCGAAATACTTGCCTGTAGAATCCTTCTCGTGGAAGGCCAGCAGGGCTGCATCGAGGAGTTGATCATATACATAATACTTTTTTTCCTCGCTGCCGTCCTCTTGATAAATGACGGAGTAGATGTTGCCCCACTCGGAGGATCCGCCCACGGCCTCACGGGGATGACCCTTCATGATAATGTCATACTCCTGACCGTAAAGCGCGTAGGTCAGCTTGAGGGTGTAGATATAATCGATATAATAGTTAAAGCAGGCGACCTGAGCCTGACGCTTGAGGTCATCGGTGCCCTCGCGGTAGTTTTCGCTATTATTCAGAACATCAAGGAAAAGTGCATAGTCAGCCTCGGTGGCGAAGAGCAGGGGGGTCTTGTACTTGGCGTCCAACTCGGCGTAGGTAGTGGGCACGGTGGCGTCAGCAGAAAGGCCGCCAATACCATGAGCGGCGTCGGTGGCAAGGTGAGGATAACCCTTATGGCGTGCACCGATATACACCAATTTCTTAGCGGGAGCAGGCTCACCTGCGCGCTCGGTACGGGTCAGACCGTTGAAGGTGGCTTCATAATAAGAGCCGTACATGAGGGTCAGATAGTCTGTGCGCTGAGTTTCGGTAAGCTTGTCAATGGCTTGGGAGATTTTTTCAAACTTGAGGCTTGCCTTCAGTTCGGTCTTGGCGTTGTCTTCGCGCAGACCCAAAGCATCCATCAGCTGGGTGTCAGTTACTTTAGCGGAAGTGAAAATGTCCGTCAGCATAGCCTTGTCCTGAATCCAGTAAGTGAAATTGGGCAGGGCGGCCAGAGCGTAGGCTTTGCCGATGTTATATTTGAAGGGAGCGTCATTGTGCTTGTTGTCGGTCTTGCCCATGACGGCCTCAAACTCGGTTTGGGCGGATTCCACGGCGGCGGCGTAGGCATCGTAAATGCCGTCAGCCTCGGCAGTGACACTCTTGTCCTTAACGTAGCTGGTATAAAGGGCATTGTAGGCACCCGTGCCGTCCTCTACGATGACCACATGAAATTCATCGGTGGTAAGACCGGCATTGGCAGCCAAACCCGCACCCATAAGGGCGGTGCCGTCCTGAACGTAAATGTTGAAGAACACGTCTTTATCCTCCACATTCAGCTCCTTGATCTTGTTGATCATGGCATCCCATTCGGTAGCGGTAAAGCCGTTACTGGTATTGTTGGCAGGATCAAAGCCCGCATTGTGGAAATATTCCAGGCTGTCAATGCCGTTGTAGGTCTTGCCGCGTTCGATGATGGCGTAAGTCTCGTTGCCGTTTTGAATAGCATCCAAAGAAGCCAGAACAGGAGGCACGGTAGCCAGCGCAAAAATGATATTGTAGACGAGGAGATCATCGGTGCCGGGTTGCTCGGTGCTTGCTTGGGTTTCTGTCTCGTCGATAATGGTGTCGGGGTTGGTTTCAACAGAGGTGCCGGAGGGCTGTTCGGTATTCTGGGGATCGCCGGTACCTGTGCAGGCGGTCAGACCTATCATCAGAAGCGCAAGGATCAGCGCCAGAAGTTTGACGTAGGATTTCACTTTTCTTTCCTTCTTTCGTTTTTGTAGTCGGCTTTAGTATGTGCCAAGACGGACACATCTAAAAACCGACAACCATTATAACACACATTTTATAAAAAGTCAACCGATGATGTCGATATGTCATACTTTTTAATGATTATGCAGGAACGCACGCCGTTATTCGCACTAAAAAGACTTCGACATAATTTGAAAATATAAATTTATAAAAAAAATGAAAGCGTGGCGTTATCCGTACCACCGTGATTTCGACATTAAGGGTGAGAGCGCTTTCATATCAAACCATCCAGGGAGGGGTATCATGTCACATAAGATGAACCGTGACGAAAGGAAGATCATCGTCGGACTGCATCGGAGAGAGGAATCAGCCCTTTCCGAGGTCTACCGTATATACGGCCGTATGCTGCGCTCGATGGCAGAACGGATTACGGGAAATCCTTTGGACGCGGAGGAATGTGTCAACGATGCCCTACTGGATCTTTGGAATGCCGTGCCGCCGGACGACCCCACCCATTTGGCCGCATATGTCAGCGCGCTGGTGCGACGACGAGCCATTGATCGGGTACGCTATTACACCGCCCACCAAAGAGCAGGACGTGAATATGTGCAATCTATCGAGGAGCTCTCCGATTGCCTGTCAGATCCTGACGGAGAGGATTGGGGGGAGATCCTGACCATCCGCGATTGCGTCCAGAAATTTGTGGACACGCTGGATGCGCGGGATCGCCGCATCTTTCTCCTCCGCTATTATCGGTTTGAATCTGTGGAGGCGATAGCCGAGCTTTGCGGCATGAGTGCCGCGGCAACGGGTATGCGGCTCATGCGGATCCGAAAACGGTTGAATCAAATGCTGACGAAAAACGGCATCCAAATTTAAAATCTCGAAAGGAGATATCCATATGAAAAAGAATCATGAAAAGCTCACCGATGCTATCGGTATGCTGAATCAAGAAACCGTCCACGAGTGCTTCGCGGAGCGCTCCCGTGAACACCGCGTTTTGAACGGCAGACGGACCGTGGCCCTGATCGCCGCCTGCCTGTCCCTCATGCTGATGGTGGGAGCTGTCGTGGCTCTCCCCTTGATGCAGATTGGCGAACCCCTGTCGCCCACCGTATCAAATACCGATCCTGCTCCTTCGGATCCCCTCACCACCGGGCATCCGACACTCTCTACCGAGGGTGACGATCTCGTGACAACGCCCCCTCCCTCGATCTTTGAGGAGCTCTCTTACCAAGAGGCACCGCTGGTCAACATACAGATCCTCTCCGAGCGGCAGGATACTGACGTACAACCTCCCCATACCGAAAACGAGACGGCAGGGCCAGCCATGGATGACAAATTCCCCGAGCTTGAAACCTCCGAAAGCGAGACTGTGGCGCCCGAACATGCCCCTGATCAAAACGTGTCTGTGCTGGTTGGCGATGCGGTGGTTTCCCATAACGTGTACCTTCTGTTCTATACCGAGGCGGGGGAAACGGTCACCGTTACTTCCCAAAACGGCAAGATCGGCCAGGGTGCTATGCCCACAGGCTTGGATACTACCGATGACTGGGAAGCCGTTTTTACCGAATATTCACCTTATACAGGTTTGATTTGCGCTAAAAACTGCGGAAAGACTTTGGTAGTTGATCCCGAATTTCCCGTGGTTACTTGGGGCGGCAATCGTTTCTATCCTGAAAATCCTTTAGGTGCCCGCGCCGACGAGGAATATATTGATTTCATCATTCGTGACGAAAACAGCTTGATCACGGGCGCGGGGAGTGTGTATTTGGGCAACAAAAAACCACTGAACAATGAGAAGAGCCGCTATTACGATGCCGTTTCCATCACCCGTGGCGTGGTGCTGGGTGCTGCGCGGTTTGACGAGCCGGAAAAGGTTACCGAGGCACAGGTGGAGGCCTTTATTTTGGCACTTCACGACCATGCCGAGGATGTAAAACCCACCCTGTTTGAAGGCTTTACCATGACCGAGCAGTTCGTCGTAGCGCTGGGCGATCTCATCAACCAAAATTACGGTGAGTTTAACAATTTCGGCATGGCCAGCGGATATGCTTCGGGAAACACTTATTTGAACGTGACGGTCTTCGACTCCATGAATCTCGAGATTGGGGAGCGCTCTTACCTTCTCTTGGAGGATGGCAGTTGGGTCGAATATAGCCGCCGTGTATATGCCTGTGACCTTTGCGGGAAAATAGAGGATCGGTGCTACCATAATACGGTTGAGCGATATTTGCTGACGGACGGACGCGTATTAGAAGACCGCAATGGTAAGCTTATTGTGCCTGAAACGCAAACGCCCAACACCGCTGAACAAGTGTTGGCGGATATGATCCTTGAGGGCTCTCCGATGAAGGATGCCATTATGTCCGGTTACGCAGGTTTGGTTGCCGAGAATGAGGGGTTATTGCCTGCCGGTGTGATCCACCAAAAAGTAAGCATGGTGGAGGGCCTTTGGAACAGATACGCCATTTTGATGATCTGTGAAAAGGGCCAGACATTGAATGATCCCACCAAGCGCTATTTTATCACCGAGAACGGCGATTGCTTTGAGATCGTCAGGGAGATTTACCCCTGCGCCCATTGTGGCGTTATCTTGGACAGTGAGGAAGCGGTCGAGATCCACGGTGGCTACAGCGACTACGGAGTGGGATATCTGCTTGCCGACGGTCGTGTCGTGACTGTGGAAAGTGGTTGGGGCGGCTACACGGGTCAGGAGCAGACCTACGCACCCGAGTTCAAGGATCTCGAAAGCTGATATTTTCTTTCCTTTTGGGGCTTTTTATCTCTGTTCCCCCTTGGTGTTTCGTGAGACAGAGGTTGAAAAGCAAGCCGCACGTTCGGAAATCCGAGCGTGCGGCTTTTGTCATTTGATTATAAACCCTCAACCATCGTGGCCGCCATGACGGCCTTGATGGTATGCATACGGTTCTCGGCCTCGTCAAAGACGATGGAGGCGGGGGACTCAAAGACCTCGTCGGTGACCTCCATGCAATCGATGCCGAACTTGTCGTGGATGTCCTTGCCGATGACCGTCTTCAGATCGTGGAAGGCAGGGAGACAGTGCATGAACTTGCATTGCTCGCCTGCATTTTGCATCAGCTTGGCGGTGACGCGGTAGGGGGTCAGATCGCCTATGCGCTCCTCCCAGACCTCGTCAGGCTCGCCCATGGATACCCACACATCGGTGTAGATGACGTGTGCGCCCTTGGTCGCCTCCATGGGATTTTCGATGAACTCAAGGACAGCACCCGTTTCGGCGGCGATGGCCTCACATTCCTCCACCAAGGCAGGGGAAGGGAAGTATTTGGCGGGCGCGCAAGCCACGAAGTGCATACCCATCTTTGCACAGCCTACCATGAGGGAGTTGCCCATGTTGTAGCGGGCGTCGCCCATGTAGACCAGCTTGATGCCCTTCAGGGAGCCGAACTGCTCCTTGATGGTGAGGAAATCTGCGAGGATCTGGGTGGGATGGAACTCGTTGGTAAGTCCGTTCCACACGGGAACGCCTGCGTATTTCGCCAGCTCCTCTACGATGGCTTGCCCATAGCCGCGGTACTCGATGCCATCGTACATACGACCCAGCACGCGGGCAGTGTCGGCGATGCTCTCCTTCTTGCCGATCTGGGAGCCCGTGGGATCCAGATAGGTGGGATGCATACCGAGATCGGCAGCGGCTACCTCGAAGGCGCAGCGGGTGCGGGTGGAGGTTTTTTCAAAGATGAGCGCGATGCTCTTGCCCTCGCACATACGGTGGGGGATGCCTGCCTTTTTCTTGAGCTTTAAGTCAGCGGCAAGATTCAAAAGACCATTGATCTGCTCGGGGGTCAGATCAAGAAGCTTTAAGAAGTGCTGATTATACAGGGAAATCATGAATATATACCTCCGATCAATCAATCCTCTTGATCCACCCCTCGGGCGCTTCGATCTCGCCCATCTGGATGCCAACGAGGGTCTTATACAGCTTCTCGGTGACAGGCCCCATCTTCTCCATGCCGTAGCAGATCTCTTTGCCGTGCTCCACGATCTTGCC
>SVTB01000010.1 GCA_015064015.1 Oscillospiraceae bacterium
GGACATATTGAGGGAAGCCAAAATCTTCCGCTTGACGAGATCGACAAAGTGGATTTCCTCATAAAGGATAAAAACGCCCCTCTGTACGTCCATTGCCTCAGCGGAGGACGAAGCGCACGCGCGGCGGCTTATCTGAAAGGCAAGGGATATCGGGAGGTCCATGATATCGGAGGTATTGGGTCATACAGTGGGAAAATTGTGTTATAGCCGTAGCTCTTGTAATCTAACGAATAGCGGTATTTTAACGATAGGAAAGCACTACACCTTGACGGGTAGTAGTGCTTTTCTGCATTTTAAGGCTTCCGGAGCACAGGATATAGGCACCGCAAATACCGAAATGCACCACAAAAGCAAAAAAGTCCTTGATTTACAAGGACTTTCAGCTATCTTTTAACGATAAACCATTTCACCTGACGGTGAAATAAAAAACAGTAGGTCGATACGATTGTATCAATCTACTGTTTCTTATTTGGCAGGGGCAGAAGGACTTGAACCCACGACCCATGGTTTTGGAGACCAGTACTCTACCAACTGAGCTATACCCCTGTGTGGTTCACAACAAGATGTATTATAACATACTTTTTCAAAAAAAGCAAGAGGTTTTTGAAAAAAAGTAGGAATAATTTTTGGAAATTTGGTCAAATACCAGGGGAGGGGACATATTTTATACCTTTTCAGAGGCTTCGTCTTTTGCGACAGGCGCAAAGACCGCCTTGACCCGCTCCACGTAGGCGGCGAAGCGAGGGTCGGAGCGGATGGGGTCGAACCATTCCCAGCCGGTGGGAGAAGTGAGAGCAAAAACAGGGAAACCGGAGCCAATGATCACCATCCGATCAGATTTTCTAAAGCAATTGTGGTACAACCTCAAAATGGGTCTGTAAACTCCCGCTTCCTCCCTCGATTCGTGCCGAAGCTCAAAGGACTCCCCCTCCAAACTGATACTTTTACAGGTCAGCATGGTTCCATCGGGCAGGCTCATGGCCAGTTCCAACATGGATACGGTATCCTCCAATATCACAAATGCCCCCTCGGGGTCTCCTGTAGCCGCCAGATAACAGGCGCGGTGAATGCCAAGACCCAATCGCTCAGACAAAAACAGGTCTATGGAGCCATCCCCCGTAATGGGATGGGCGGGCTCGGGTGTCACTCCGCAAAGATTGTGGAGGAAGCTCAGAAGAGTGGTGTTGATCTGCAAGCACTCAAATACATCATTGGGACGGTTTCCACTGAGAAACAAACCGTTATTGAAAATTTGATTTTGGATCATATAAAGCAATTGCTTTTGCCGCAAAACGTCAGCCCTGTCCCACTCCTCACGCCCCCAGTAACGGGCGTACAGAAGGGTATCCTTGGTCAGATCGCGCTCGGTAGCATAGCGATCCAAAAAGACTTCCACGTGCTCGTCATCCTCAATATAACTCATGTGCTCCACAACCGAGTCCTTCAGCCATCGCTCAAAGTTCCCTTCCAGTATCTCTTCAGCGGCGAGCCGAAGCTCCGCGAGAACGTCGGGACACCGGATCAGGGACTCTGCGTTCCAATGCGCGAAGCCAAAAAGCTGCCACAAATACCTCGACAGCGTGGGATCCGCCATGCAATCCCGTTTCAGCTCCCGTATCAAGGCTACGATGGCCTTCGAATCGGGCGTATCGCTGTAACAGAGATCGCGGTACTCACAGAACCGCTCACTGATCTGCTCCTTCTTCTTTTTTTCCTCCATTCCGAGCAGCTCATCCACCGTCACCCCGAATATCCCCGACAGCACAGGCAGAAATTCCATATCGGGGTAAGTCGTCCCGTTCTCCCAGCGGCTGACGGATTGATAGGACACGCCCAATTTATCCGCGAGCTGCTCTTGGGTCATATCGGCCTTCCGCCGCAATCGGCGGATATTTTCTCCAATGTTCAATTTCATCGTTTTTGATCCTTTCAGAAATAGATTTCTGCGCAGATGCTTTACCGGTGTTTTTAGGATAACACATTTTCGAGAAAAATGCAATAACACATATGGCGAGAATTATTCTCGGTTTGCGTGAGATGCTAGATATAAGAGGAACCGCGCCGCGGCGCGGTTCCTTTAGAGACTATGAGGTTGCCGACAGATTCGCTTTTTTCTGTTTTCTCCGTTCGTGCAGATACACCGGCAAAAACATGAGAAACGCCCCGAGGGACACGGCAAACAGATAGATGGGGGTATTGACATACCAGCCGCAGGTCTCGGCAATATTTTTGAACACCGCCAAAGGGGAGATGGCGGGACCTACGTAAAACATTTTGATGTCCCCTTTCGAGGGTACCCAGAAAATCAGGTTGATGATGAATGCCACGGCCGCCAGCGTAAGGAACATGATCACGGAGGACTTATAATCCTTCATGGTTTTAGCTCCCCGCCCTGAGGCGATGAGGTAAAAGCCCACGAAAATCAGGGCCATGTGCCAAAGGAAGGCGTGGAGGGTCAACGTCCAGTATTCGTGAACAATGCCCGAAGGCTCAATGAAAGCCATAAGACCGCCCAGAAGATTGAAGGTGGTCATGAAATGATACATGGCCGATTGCACCTTGCCCTCCTTCAAAAAGGGCGCGATGACACAGAGATACATAGGTACCGAGCAAAGCTGGAAGGGGAAGATCCACCACTGGTAGCTTCCGCCGCCGATATGATAATAATAAAACAGTTGCTTGTAGATCTCAGTGATTATGAGAAATGCACCCACGCTGACAAGCACGATGCGGTTACCTCGCTTCCCTGTTTTGCGAAGCAAATAGGCTAACAAAACACAGACGGCGAGGCCTACGAAAGTAAAGATGAGATGGAAGGGGCCGTAGGCCTTGGGCTTTTCCATGGTCCAGGCGGTTCCCTCTATCAATTTTTGTAAAATATTCATGTTCAAATCTCCCAACTGTACGGCTGTATGATATACCGCACAGAATATTTCAAACCGATTCTATTATAGCATATCTTTTGTCTTTTGACAGCATCATTTAAAAATCTTCATATTTCTTCATTTCGTGACACGTATACACTTCGCGTTGGGCCAAAGCATAAAAAGTACCGCATAGCCTAAGCCATGCGGTACTACGCAAATGAGCATATTTTTGAGGTTCCCCTCAGTTTATCTGACGCGTTCACCGAGCTTGGTATCGGGATGCAGGAACACAACTCTTACATCCTCTTCACCCGAAGCGAGAATCATACCGTTGGATTCCACGCCGCAGAGCTTGGCGGGGGCGAGGTTGGCCACGAGGATGATCTTCTTGCCGATGAGATCCTCGGGCTTATACCACTTGGCGATACCCGAAACCACCTGTCTCTGCTCGTAACCCAAGTCCACCTGCAATTTCAGCAGCTTCTTAGCCTTGGGTACGGGCTCGCAAGCCAGCACCTGGGCGGTGCGAAGCTCTACCTTCATGAAATCGTCAATGCCAATCTGTGCCACGCCTTCGGGCTTCTCAATGGGTGCGGCGGCCTTCTCTGCCGCGGCGATCTTGGCCTGACGGATGGCTTCCAGCTCGTCGAGCTTTTTCTGTTCGTCGATACGCGCGAACAGCACGCAGGAGTCGCCCACTTCCCTGCCCGCGACCATAGCACCGAACTTGCCGCTGTTCTTGCCGCCGATGGTGGTATAGTCCACAGCGTCGGTATTCAGCATAGAGAGGATCTTTTCTGCGGTGGCGGGGATGAAGGGTTTGAGCATGACGGCGCCCCAACGGATGGTTTCAAGAAGATTGTAGAGAACGGTTCCGAGACGGGCGGTCTTGGTCTCGTCCTTGGAAAGGCTCCAGGGGGTAGTCTCGTCGATATACTTGTTGGCGCGGCGGAGCATATTGAAGATACACTCCACGCCGTCGGCCACGCGGTAGCCGTCCATGTTCTCCACCAAAGCCTCATAAGCGGCCTCACAGGTGGCGATCAGATCGGCATCCAGGGCGTTCTCCTCGTCGGTACCTGCTACGGGAATGGCGATAACCTTGTTGAAGTACTTCTTCTGCATATCCAGGGTGCGCTTGACCAGATTGCCAAGGTTGTTGACCAGGTCGGTGTTGAAACGGTTGATAACGGTCTCGTAGGTGATGGAGCCGTCGGAGTTATAGGGCATCTCGGACAGGGCGTAGTGACGCACGCCGTCCACGGTGAAATGCTCTGCCAGCTCGTCAGCGTAAATCACGTTACCGCGGGACTTGGACATTTTGTCCGCACCGAAGTTAAACCAAGGATGGGCAAAGACCTTCTTGGGGAGAGGCATATCCATGGCCATAAGGAAGATGGGCCAATAGATGGTGTGGAAGCGGATGATATCCTTACCGATGATATGCACGTCAGCGGGCCACCACTTCTTAAAGCTCTCGCTCTGCTCCTCATAAGTCTTGTCGGGGTCGAAGCCGATGGCGGTGATATAGTTGGTCAGCGCGTCCAGCCAGACGTAGGTCACGTGCTTTTGATCGAAGGGCACCTGAATACCCCAAGTGAAGGAGGTACGGGACACGCAAAGGTTTTGCAGACCTGCCTTCAGGAAGTTGTTGACGATCTCCTTTTTACGAGACTCGGGCTGAATGAAATCGGGGTGCTCGTCGATATAGGTCATGAGTTTGTCAGCATATTTCTGCATATTGAAATAATAGGCTTCTTCGCTGGCTCTCTGCACAGGGCGACCACAATCGGGGCACTTGCACTCGGTGGTAGCTTGGGTATCGGTAATAAAAGTTTCGCAGGGCACACAGTACCATCCCTCATAGCGATCCAAATAGATGTCCCCCCGGTCGTAGAAGCGTTTGAACATCTTCTGGACAGCTGCCTCGTGGTAGTCGTCGGTGGTGCGGATGAAGTAGTCGTACTTCACGTCCATCTTGTCCCACAGGCCCTTGATCTCCCCTGCCACGTTGTCCACGTAGGCCTTGGGGGTGATACCTGATTCCTTGGCAAGATCCTCAATCTTTTGGCCGTGTTCATCGGTACCGGTGCAAAAATACACATCATAGCCCATCTCTCTCTTGTAGCGAGCATAGGCATCGGTCATGATGGCTTCATAGGTGTTGCCGAAGTGTGGCTTCTTGGAGGCATAGGCAATCGCCGTTGTGATATAGAACTTAGGTTTTTCCTGATTCATTTTCTTCATTCCTTTCTTATGAATCCTCAAAGCTCAAATGAGAACCTTGAGTTGAAATTCCACGGGGAGAGGCCGTCCATGAGGGACACCCTCTCCCACTATGTTGTCATTTTTTGACGCGTTTGAAAGCTTATTCAGCTTCGGGATTAGGATTTTGCTCGTGCAACTCAATAGACATGATGGTAATGGTCGCACCGGCGGCCTTACCCTTGGGGAAATAAATACCCAGCTGATGCACATAATTTTCCCAACCTCGGCTGCCGCCAATTTTGAGTGTCACCGTATTCACTTCACCGTCCTTAACAAGATCCATGACCTTAGCACGAGAGTTGGTGGATACAGGAACTTTATCGCCCGAACCGTAGCCCAAACGAAGCTGGGCAAGGTCGGTGGTCTTGTAGGTAATGGTAACGTATTCGAAATTATCAGCCACCAGTCTGGGGTTACTGAGGGTATAATCCAAAATCAGCTCAGCCTGATCACCGGACTTGGTGCTGGTCAGAGTCATGCCGTCCTCACCAAAAGATACGTCAAAGCCCTCAACCTTGGGGCCGACCAAAGAAGCCTTCAGGGTTTCCTGAATCTCGGCATCGGTCAAGTCCAGAACTTCCCAACCAAGCACAGCGTCCTTACCGTCGTGAGGCGCGGAGCCTGCGGTGGTATAGCAGTAATTGAAGCGACCGATGGGAGCTACGTCGCCGTTGGAGTACCACAGCATGATGTCACCCAATTCATCCTCGTTGGCATTATCTACCCACTTGAAATCAAGGGAGAACTTGTAAGTGTCAGCAGGAATCCCCAGCAGGGTCTTGGGAATGCAGACCATCATGACGTTGCCCTGCACCGAGTAAGAAACGGTACCCACGACCTCGGTTTTATACATGAAGCCGGTGAACTTTTCCAAGGTTGCTTCGGTAGCCGTGGGAGAAGTTTTGTTCAGGACAAAATCATAGCCCTCCCAGCCCTTATACTCATCGTCTACGTTAATGTAAAGGCGCATCCAGTCGGCATCGGTATAGGGGGTCAGATCATCCACGGTACGAACCATGAAGTAGATATTCTCGTAATCGCGAGCGACCTTGGCATCGTAAATATCGTTGCGGCCGGTGTCGTTGTAGTAGTGGAGACGCTTGTTGGTGGTAGGATCTCTGTATCCATCGAAGTCACGAATGGTCATGCCGAAGTAATCGTTATATGCAGGACCCACGTCAGCCCACTGGCCGTAGCCGCCGTTGACATCCATCAGCTTTTCGGGAGAAGCCTGCTCGATGGGGTTGGTGCCCTTAAACTGACGGATAAAGGAAATCAACTGATAATAATAGTGATCCTTGAGAATACCGTTGGAGGGCTCGGTATCACGGCTACGAAGCGCGTCGTACTGGTCAACGAAGCAATTATAGTAATCACCTGTCCAATGTTGGAGCTTCATGGCAACCCACTCGTTCCAAGCGGTGACGAATACAATCTCAGGATCCACAGAAATGGCATTGTTCCATTGCTCGGCAAAGCAGGCACCATAGAAGAGCGCATCCTCGCGTGTATCGTAGCCCTTGTCCGTCCAAGTACGGTCAATGATGTTTTTGCCGTTCATGGGAGCGATGACGCTGTCTACATAGTTATGGTTGATAGCCACGCCTACGGTGATCTGCTCGATGACCTTATCTTCGTTATGGAAGAAGGATTGAGGATAGCGGGACAGCCATCCCCACTGGTTAGCCGTAGACTCTTTATCCTGATATCCACCCAAATTGGATCGGAATGTAAAGAAATTCAGAAGCTTGTTCTTGATCTCCGCACTTTGGCTATTCAAGCTTCCGGGCCAACCCATAACCATGGGCTTGCCGTCCAGCATATACCAAACGTCCTTATAAAGATCCTTGGAATAGATCTCGTTATACAGCTGTACCATTTGAACACCCGCGTGCTCCACAGGACCAAAGGGGAACATGAAGGAAACGTAGGGGGCATCCACACCCTGCTGTCTTGCCTCAGAGAAGACCTTCATAACCTTGATAGCAGTATCCTTCCAGGTGAAAGTACCGTTAGTGTTATCAAAAAACACCACGTCTACGCCTGCGGCAGCCAACATTTCGGCATGCTTACGGATGACCCACTCGTCATCACCGTCATAGTAGCCGAATACAGGCTCATCCCAGAAGTGATATTTGGCATCAGAAGCGTTAGCGGTATAAATCCCCAGCTTTTTCAGCTCATAAGCAGACTTTGTGAAGTATTCCTCTTCACTCATGCCAAGATCCGCCATAATATCCAGATTCTTTTGGTTGTTATACGCATACTGGGTATCAGCAAAATCGCCATGCCATGTCCAATAGAAAATGGCTACGGTCTTATTTCGCATATCGCCGGTGGTGGTGTTAATGGGGAGTAATCTACCCAAGCCATCCGTAGCGACCCATTGGGTCGCGTCTACGATATGTTCAGCATTCTTATCTACCGTGCTGTTATCCAGCGCGGGATCATAAGTTTCCCAGGTCAATTCGCGGAGAGTTTCCTCCTCGGTGGGAGCCTCGGTAGGTATCTCAGTGGGCACCTCGGTAGGATCAGAGAAAATATCTTCCGTAGCCTCATCAGAGGGCGCAGAGGTTGCGGCGTTTTCCGTGGGGAGATCCGTCTCCGGAGGGGTTGTTTCTGTTTCTTGGCCGCCCGTACACGCCACAATGCCGACAAGCAATACCAGGGTCAACAGCAGAACAGACAACAGGCGCAGCTTTGAGTATTTCATAAAGTTCTCCTTCTTGATAGATTTAGGGTCATCTCTCATAGAGAGGTTCTTGCTCGAAATGATATTTTAGAATATTATACCATATTTCAAGATTTTCTTCAATCGTTTTACTGCGAATTTAACAAAATGGTCACACATTTTCAAGATGCGTTACAGCATATCCGTCCAGGTTGCGGGATAGCTGACTACGTCCGTACCGTTATGATTCAAAAGAATCCCAAAGGTATCTTCCAAAACCTGCTGAGGAAGCTCATCTTGTCTGCAAGCCACCATAGCACAATAGTGATTTCCAAAAGGAGCGCCGTCTTTTTTTACCGTCACAGGCTCACTCCAAGTGATCAGATCCCGGCTTTCACGGAGGATCATTACATCCTCCACCACACCAACGAAGGTATCGGGGCAGATCGCAGAGGCTGACATAAGATAGACACCGTATTTTTCGAAGCAGGTCACTCTGGGGTGCCAGGCGTTCATAACAATGGGCGTTTCTCGTCCAAGATTTCCCGCTTCACAGAATGCACCGTCATAATATTTAACGAAATCTCCCATCAGCCCGTCGGTACGCTTTCGCGTGCGAGCCACATAAACATCACAGCCGTCCCACACGCCCTTTTCCATATCCACACGGATGATATTATAGAAAAGATACATATATTCACCGCGAGGCTCAACGAACAGAGAAAAATCACCGCTGCCGAGCGAGATTTTACCCGACGGTTGTCCTTGAGCAAGCCCCGCGCCGGGATTATAGCAATCCGTGAAGCAAGGTTTCTCAGCGGTCAATACCCAACGGTCAAAAAACCAGTTGCGGCCTTCGTCATCCGAGTGCATCAGACCGACATGGCGAAAGTCCGAATCGAAATGCGGGGTGTCACAAGGGCCTAAGGAATCGTAGGCGGTTCCCTTCCCGTTCCAACCCGTTTCGTTGTGGAAAAAGCAGAAAAAGCGATGGGTCTTGGGGCAAATATAAAGACCGAAAGGCCACAGGCTACCGCGGGGTTTGACCCCTTCAGGATAGCAAATACCCGAAAAAGCATAGTCGGCGTGGCCTACGCAGAAATGCGTTTGAATGGCATATACCTCCCGCATATCCTCCAAAGAGGTGCCGCAAAACATACCGATATGCCCCACGTGGGAATGTCCGCTCATGCCCCACAAACGACCGTCCACATCACGGTACAGGGGCGTCGTGCCGTCCTGGTATATACCAACGGCATTGACAAACGGCGTGCCCTGAAGATTTCCCACAGACAGGCGATGAGACTTCAAAAAATCAGGCATATCACAGATTCTCCAATCTTTGAATCAACTCGGCCACACAGCCTTCAGCATGATGACACAGCCGCCACTTGGCCACGGCCTTAACCGAATCCAAGGCGTTTTCAGGGCAAGCAGAAAAATCCGCTTCCCTGAGCATGGGCAAATCGTTTTCCTGATCTCCCACGGTAACGGTGGTGATGGGATAACCATACTGTTTTTCCAAAAGATGCGCTACATAGGCCACCCCTGTGGCTTTGGTGCAGCCCTTGGCTTCCATCTCAAAGAGTGTAGGCGAAGATGAACAAAATTCAAAAAGACTTCCCCAAACAGGATACAGCTCGTCACGAATGGTGCACAGCTCTTCGTAGGAGCCGCGTAAGACCACCTTGTACCATTGGGCATTTTGGGTGTCCCAATCCTTGGCGGGGATGATTTCGCCCACGAAATATGGGGAGGCAATTTCCTTCTCCATCATGGGGTTGATACGGTTGGCGTTGACCAAAAATCCCTTCTCGGTGGAGACACGCATACCGATATTCGGGTTCATTTCCTCCAGCCTCAAGATCAGCTCCTTCAAAGCGGGAGCATTCATCTCGGTCTTGTGGATCGCGGTTTGCGTGGCATAATCATAGATGTACGCTCCGTTAGAGGTGATGGCCGGCGCATTGAAAAGCGCGGCGCAATCCGTGATCACGCGGTTGATGTTGGGAACAACACGCCCCGTGGCGGTGGTAAAATGACCGCCGTGGGCTTTAAAATAAGCCACCGCTTTGAGGTTCTTTTCCAACAAGATGGCATGGGGGCCAAAAAAGGTTCCGTCCAGATCGGACGCCAACAGAAAGCGGGAAAAATCAGGCATAATCAGCCTCCTTTCCGAGAACGGCCACAAGGGCTTCAAAATCGGATGGCAAGGGGCAAGTGAACTGCACTTCCCTGCCCGTACGAGGATGAATAAATTTCAATTCTCCCGCATGGAGACATTGACCGTGGATGAGCGTAGGATGATACTTTTCAAACCGGGTACTGTCCCCGCCGTAAACAGAATCGCCTAAAAGAGGGTGACCCTGAGCGGCCATATGAACTCGAATTTGGTGGGTTCGTCCCGTTTCCAACTCACATTTGACGAGGGTGAAGGACTGCCCCCATTTATGTCCCACAGAAAATCTTTTCAACACAGTATAATGCGTAACAGCCTCGCGGATAGCGGCCGTTCCCGTCTTTCCCTCAGACACAGAGCCCTTAGGAAACACAGCCATTTTCTTGCGATCATTTGGATTTCGTCCTATGGGAAGATCCACCGTACCGCAATCCTCCTTGATATTCCCAAGACAGATGGCATAATACACCCGACTGACAGTATGAGTCTTCAACTGCGCTGACAAGATGTTATGGGCGGCATCGTGCTTGGCCACCACCAAAAGGCCCGAAGTATCCTTATCAATGCGATGGACGATGCCGGGACGGCGCACACCGCCAACACCCGAAAGACTGTCCCCGCAGTGATGCAGAAGAGCGTTGACAAGCGTACCTGTGTAGTTGCCGGGCGCGGGATGCACCACCATGCCCGCAGGCTTGTTAATTACCAGCACGTCCTCATCCTCATAAATGATATCCAGGGGAATGTTTTCGGGAAGGGCTTCACTGTCCTCCGGCTCGGGATAAGTCACCGTCACACGACAGTTTTTGGGGAGCTTGGTGTTCTTTCCCGCCGAGAGAGGCTTCCAGACCCCTCCCTGCAATACTTCCAAAAAGACAGCCCCCTCTTCGGTGAGACGGACGGCGGCAGAGCGGGTCAATTCAGTTACCTCAGACAAGAATTTGTCAAGCCTTGTCCCTTCCCAACCGGCGAGAACTTCATATGTTTCCCGCCGCACTTCCTCATCGAGGGTCTCGGACATTAACTCCGGCTCATTCATCATCTTCATCCTCGGTCGCTTTTTCCACTTCTGCAGACGCGTCGTTTTGCAACTCTTCAGCCTCTTCTTCGGCATCCACAAGAATATCGCTATCCTCGCCCTCTTCTTGCGTTTCCAAAGTCAGCTTTCGCGCCTTTTCCTCCTTATACTCCTTCACACCCGTCACGAGGATATACAGCATAAGCAAACCGGCACCCACGCAGACGAAGGAATCCGCTACATTGAACACGGCAAAGTTGATCAGGCGGAAGTCGATCATGTCCACCACATAGCCCAAGAAGATGCGGTCAATCATATTGCCGATACCTCCGCCCACGATAAAGGCGATGGACAGATTCTCCAACTTGGACTGGGTCTTTTTCTTGAAAAGATAGATCAAAAGCGCAACGATAGCCACGGTGGAAATGATCATAAACAGCCACCGTTGATTCTTCATCATACCGAAAGCAGCACCCGTATTTTCCACATAGGTGAGGTGAACGACATCCTTGATGATAGGTAGCGTGTCTATGGGCTTTAAGAATAAAATGGTCAAGTATTTGGTGATCTGGTCGAGAAAAACGACCACCACCATAATGGCGATCCAAAGAAACATAGATATTTCCTTTCAAAAAGGGGTATGGGGCATCTCCCCATACCCACTTAAATTTATCCAATCAGGGCAGAAAATACGTTGCCCTCAATGATGAGAATACACAACGACAAATCAAGACTATTTTTGTTGGCTGTGTGATCTCTTCGTCAATGACCTTTTGTTAAAGGTTCTTGAAGGGGAATTTTCTTGCAAGAACTTTCCCCATTGCGCACTTCTTAACCGAACACAACTTTGTGACAACGGCCGCAGAGACAACCTCTCTCCTCACCTTCGCCATCATAAATAGGCGCGGTGGTGTACATCCAGCAACGGTCGCACTTCTCGCCGTCAGCAGGCTCGACCACAACGGCAAGGCCGGAAACAGTCTCGGTGAAGGCGCCCTCGGGGGCGACTCCCTTCACAGCGGTAGCCTGAGAAGTGATGAACATGGTGGGCAGCTGCTCGGCAAAGCCGTTCAGGGTGACGAACTGAGTTTCGTCCTCGGTGTATACGGTCACCTTGGCATCGAGCGACTTACCGATCATCTTGTTGGCACGAGCAATCTCCAAGGCCTTCATAATGTCGTCGCGGAGAACAAATAGCTCATCCAGCTTGGAAGCCTCGGGGAATGCCAAAGCCTCATCGTAAGCAGGCATGGTGTTGAGGAACACACTACGGCTGTCATCAGCGGCGGCGTGAGGCATAGCCTTCCAAATTTCCTCGGAGGTAAAGCAGAGGATAGGCGCCACCAAGCGGGTCAGCGCGGACAGCACAGTGTACATCGCGGTCTGACCGGCACGGCGGGACAAAGAGACCTTGCCGTCGGTATACAAACGATCCTTGGTAATGTCCACATAGAGCTTGGACAAATCGTTGGTGCAGAAATTATTGATGGCATGGTAAGCCATATGGAACTCGTAGCCATTGTAGGCATCGCGGCAAGTCTTTGTCAGCTCATTGGCGCGAGCGAGGATCCACTTGTCGATGTTGCAAAGGTCGGACACAGCAACCATATCGGTATCAGGATTGAAGTCACCGATGTTGGCCAACAGGATGCGGGCGGTGTTACGGATCTTGCGGTAGACCTCCGAGAGCTGACGGAAGATGGCATCCGAGCAGCGAACATCCACGTGGTAATCGCAGGAAGCAGCCCACAGACGGACGATATCCGAGCCGTACTTGTTAATCATCTCGGTAGGATCCACGCCATTGCCCAAAGATTTATGCATAGCGCGACCTTCGCCGTCCACCACCCAACCATGAGTCAAAACCTGCTTGAAGGGTGCACCCTGATCCAGAGCGCCCACGGAAGTCAAGAGAGAGGACTGGAACCAACCGCGATACTGGTCTGCGCCCTCAAGATACACATCAGCGGGCCACAGCTCGGGGGTGCGGTACATCAAGGATGCGTAGTGAGTAGAACCGGAATCAAACCAACAATCCAAGGTATCCTTCTCCTTGGTAAAGGTATTGCCGCCGCAATGAGGACAAGTAAAGCCCTCGGGGATCAGCTCCATGGCCTCCTTTTCGAACCAAACATTGGAGCCAAACTCGTCAAACAGCTTCGAGATCTTCTCAATGGAAGCGGGGGTAGACACGGGCTTTTCGCACTCGGTGCAGTAGAACACGGGAATAGGCAGACCCCAACGGCGCTGACGGGAGATACACCAGTCAGATCTCTCGCGGATCATGGACTCCATGCGATCACCGCCCCATGCGGGGAACCACTCCACGTTCTCGATGGCCTTGACGGCCTGATCCTTAAAGGACTCGACCGAGCAGAACCACTGGGGGGTCGCGCGGAAGATAACGGGCTTCTTGCAACGGTCATGGTGAGGATAGGAGTGCATGATCTCCTCTGCGGCAAAGAGCATACCGCTCTCGGCCATATCAGCCTTAATAACGGGGTTAGATTCCTCGGTCTTCATGCCGGCATACTTCCCTGCGTAGTCGGTGTGACGGCCATAGTCATCCACGGGCACCACCAGCTCCATGCCGTAGCGCATACAGGTCTGATAGTCATCGGCACCGAAGCCGGGGGCGGTGTGTACGCAACCGGTACCCGAATCCATGGTGACATACTCGGCATTGACCAAACGGGAGGTCTTGTCCAGGAAGGGGTGCTTCGCCAGCATATTCTCAAAGAATTGGCCGGGATAGGTGGCGAGAATCTCGTAGCTCTCAAAGCCGCCCATCTTCATGGTCTTCTCAGCAAGTGCCTCGGCCATGATGTAAGTCTCGCCGTTGTCGGCCTTCACCAGCACGTAGCTGTCGCGGGGATGCAGGCAGATACCCATGTTGCCGGGCAGGGTCCAGATGGTGGTGGTCCAAATGACGAAAAACATCTTGCTCTTATCAAAATCACCCAACTTGCCCAGATCATCGTACATGGGGAATTTGACGTAAACCGAGGTACAGGGATCGTCCTTGTACTCAATGTCAGCCTCGGCCACGGCGGTGGCGCAGAAGGGACACCAGGTCACGGGCTTGAGGCCCTTGTAGATATAGCCCTTATCAAACATACGGCCGAAGATCTTGACCTCTTGGCCTTCAAAGTGACGATCCATGGTGCGGTAGGGATGATCCCAATCACCCACGACGCCAAGGCGCTTAAAGCCTACCATCTGCTTCTGGATGAAGTCCTCGGCGAAAGCCTCGCAGGCCCCCCGGAACTCGGGGACGGTCATATCCTTATTCAGCTTCTTCTTGGAGTTCTCGATGGCACGCTCAATAGGCAGACCGTGGTTGTCCCAACCTGGAACGTAGGGGGTGTAATGTCCCATCATAGCCTGGGAACGGACGATAAAATCCTTGAGGGTCTTATTCAGCGCGTGACCCATGTGAATATAGCCATTGGAGAAGGGAGGGCCGTCGTGGAGGATGAAGGGAGGGTTATCCTTATTCTTTTCTAGCATGGCACCGTAGAGATCGATGCTCTCCCAATACTTAAGGGTATCGGGCTCACGCTGAGGCAGTCCGGCCTTCATAGGGAATGAAGTCTGGGGCAGATTCAGAGTGCTGTTGTAATCCTTGGACATTGGTGTAAAACTCCTTTATGTTGAATACTTTCTTGACTTATTTGTTTGGCCGCAAGTCAGATCTGCGGCGACAAACCGTAGGAACGACCTTCGGCCGTCCATTGTAAGAACGGACAGACGGGCGACCAAAGGTCGCCCCTACGATGATTTCAAAAATATTATAGGTACTTCTCCGCCACAAGCCTCATGCGCCCCTTTTTGGTTTCACCATCGAAGGACAGGACGGAAAATTTGCCGTACCCGCGCACCGAGAGTATGCAAGGAGGCTTCACGGTGGCATCGCAGGCCTCAACGGTCTCGTAATTCAATTCCACCAGCCCGCTCCGCACGGCCACTTGCGCCTTCTCGCGGGAAAAGTTGGTCAATGCCGCCACCACGCAATCAAGGCGGGCAGAGGCAACGGTGTCTCTGATAGCTTGCCGTTTTCGCTCTACGGGTGGAATAAAGCCCGCGGGCATCCGCGTCACATGGACAGTGTCGCTGGCCACGTGGGTCAGGTTGCTTACCAAAAAATCCACCATCTCGCCCTTGCAGGCCAGATATGCCGAATACTCGTCGGCCACCATGATATCTCCCAGCACATCCCGCTCAAGCCCCAAACCCAATACAGAGCCCAAATAATCACGATGGCTGAGATGCCGAAATCTCGAACCCTTGACAAGCAATACACGCGCCAAACCTGAAACAAAATCCGAAATATCTGTAAGGCCCGCCTCACACAAGGCTGCGGCGGGATTTGATAACAACGCTTCGGGTTGGATGAGTCCTGCCGCATAATCAGGCAAGAAAATCATCCGCTGCCGTTCGGGAGGTATCCTGCCTTCCGCCAACGGGAATCCGCTCCATAGAAAAGCCAAACCTTCCCTCATGCGCACCTCACAAAAGGATGCGGCATAGAGACATTCCCGCGGCGTCAAAAATGCTGTTGCAGAAGGTTCTCCCCTCTCGGCCAACCGTGCAAGATCCTCCAAGCGAGCGTACAACGATAAAATATCGGAATCATTCGTAAACTTCATGGGCGTATGCAGACATTATAGAGGAGATATCCCCATAAGCAATGTGCTGATCAGGCATAAAATAAACGTTGTGATAAGGAAGGGGATATCCACAGGTAGTCCCTGAAACCATCCAAAGCGATGGCAAATCATACGCACGGGGATGATCAATGGCTCCGTGATCACATATAAAAAATTTAAAATAGGAGACTCTCCGGCGATACCGACAAACCATGACATCACGGCTCGCACCAGCATAGCAAGGAGAATGATATCCAGAAAAACGATCACAAATTTGATCAGAACGTAAAGACCTGCCACGAATGTATTCTCCTCTCAGGGACACACGTCGCCTTGTGCGACCTCCCTCTTATTCCTCGTCGTAATCCTCGTAGTCCTCGTCGTAATCCTCGTCGTATTCCTCATCATACACTTCTTCCTCTTCTTCCTCGTCAGAGAGAAGCAGCTCGTCCTCGTCGATTTCGACTTCGGCAGGAATCAGGACAAGGTTGTTGCCATTGACACGGCGCAGGGTGGCCCCCAACACCTGAAGAGCACCCATCAGATAATCCACCAAGCGAACGAGATCCGAAGTATCCACCAGATTGCGGAGGTTGATAACAACCACATGGCATTCCTTCAGTGCATTCACGATCTCCACACGAACATCGCGGTAGCTCTCGGGGGTGTAATACAGGGTGCCTTTGTTTTCGGGAGCGGCAGGCTTTTCAGGTGCCTTTTCGGGCTGACGTCTGACCACTTCATCCTCATACATACGCTCACGGTATCCACGAGGCTCTTCCTCCTCGTATCCACCGGAACGAGAGGGTCTTTCCTCTTCGTAATAGTCATTGTGGGAAGCTCTCTCGGGGTTTCTGCGAGTCTCGTAGTAATCATCTTCGCCGCGGCGGTCATCACGACGGTCATCACGACGGTCATCACGGCGATCGTCTCTTACGGTGTAATAGGGATTCTCGTAGCCACTGTCCAGATCCTCAGGCTCGCTACGTTGATTGATTCTCTTAGAAAAAATGCTCATGTGCTTTACCTCTTTCTTTGTTGTTTTATGATCTCAAAATATTTTTTACTCAACGTTTTTCATCCGGCTTTTGGAACAAGCCACGTCCCACCCGCACCATAGTCGCGCCTTCGGCGGCGGCAGGGACATAGGATTCCGACATTCCCATAGAGAGCTGCATGGGCTCATCTCTCAAGGGAAGCTCTGCCCAAATAGCCTCGCACATCCGTTTGGTTTCTCCAAAGATTTGCCGATATTCTTCTTCGGTAGATTTGGGCGCCATGGTCATGAATCCCTTGAGAGACAAATGAGGATACGCTCCGCTTATCACGTGCAGGGCGAAATCCTTGACATCCGCAGGCTCCACGCCGCTTTTGCTGATCTCACTCCCCGAGTTGATCTCAATGAGTACATTCATGATCCGATTCCGCATGGCACATTGTTTTTCGATCTCTCGCGCCAGTTTTTCGGAATCTAAGGACTGGATGCAATCCACCTTGTCCACGATGTATTTGACCTTATTGGTCTGTAGGGTGCCTATAAAGTGGATGGAAAGCCCTTCCCTGTCCAACTGCTCATATCGCTCCAAGAGCTGCTGCACCCGATTTTCTCCGATGTGATTGATTCCGCAAGCGCGGTGAAGATAATTGATCTCATCCACGCTACCGCTTTTGACCGCCGCCGTCAAGGTCACGTGCTCGGGATCATATCCCCCCGTCTCGCACGCCCTTTTCAGCTCTTCCCTGACCCGGCGGACGTTATCTTCCAAATAGGTATAGTCCATATCGACCATTCCTTTCGATTCAGCTTATCATTTTACCTTCGTATAGCCCTGTACCTCTGGTGATGATCTTATCATTGAGTTTCAAGTAAGACCATCCGTCGGCCATCATGGCTTCTTTCTCCGCGTCGGGAAGTGCCTCCATCATGGCCTGCACTTCATCATGCGTTGCCACGATGCGGTATCCCTCGCGGGAAACAAGGATGTGTACCTTTCGGAATTCCACCACGTTGCCAGACAGGATATACACCCCCGTGACATCCTTTCCTTGAGAAGAGGTCAATGTCACCAAGGCTTCCGTGGGGATACGATATCCTTCGGTGCTTCCGGTGACAGTTTGCGCAGAAAACCGCCGAGGAAAGGTAAATCCTTCGGGCATTCGATCAGTTTCAAAAACCACCAGCGCACCGTCAGTAGTGGGTTCCATTCGCACCACGGTCATGTCGATCCGCGTGTCCATGCCGTCCGAGCAGATCATGGTGTACGATTCTCCCACTTCAAATGCGGTTTGAGCCACATCCGCAAGGCTTACGTAAGCGGCGGCATACCAAGCTGAATTGTAGACCATTTTGCCTGCCACGTGTCCCACGTAGGACTGCGCGGGCTCTTTGGTCAAATTCAGAAAATCCTCCGGGGCCATAGTCATCACATTCTGTGCTCCGAAGAGCAATTCATAACCGTCGGTATCGTAGTAAAAATATCCGCTTCTCTGTGTTGTCAGCTCTCCGTGAGATGGATATCCCGCGACCAACTGATCCATCATCGCCTCCAAAGTGGCAGGATGATCCTCACGATCCTCAGCCGTGCCCATCAGTACCGCATATTTCCGCAGACCCTCACGCAACCGTTCGGCAGCCTCGGCGCTTTGATCTATGCGTCCCGCGTCGGCGGAGGACAGCAAAGCAAGATAGGCCTTGTCCACCGCATCTCGCAATGTCTGCACATCGTCTAAAGTCACCTGTCCCTGCTGATTTTTAGCCAACGCCCATCTCTGGGCATATACAGCCAGCAAGGATTGCAGGGCGCGGATAGTCTCTTCGTCACCGTCTCCCGTGTACAATGTAGCCAGGCTGGAGGATGCCCCCACCCGCTCACCATCATTCACATGGTAGCGGCACAGATTTCCGGGAGCCGTGATCAGCTCCTCGTCACGAAACACAAACAGATCCAACGCAACATATGATTCCTCGGTGATCTCCTGTGTTCGTAGGGTATCCAAGCCCACGGTCATATGGGAGATCAGCTGATAAATCGAAAAGGCAATGAGACCCAACATAAGCAGAATAAAGCCAACACGCAAAAGGATACGCGAATATCCATCCTTGCGTCGTTCGCGAGCCTTGGCGGCTCCACCGCTCATCAGTTGCTTCACAAGGCATCTCCTTTCCGTTTTCGATAAATCAATACTTTATTATATCACAAAAACCCGTTTCAGAAAATAGCTTTTCTGCATTGTTTACAATCTCTTCAAAATCTTTTATTCCTTTTTCGCCCTCCATATCCAACCATGTAACATAGGGCTTGGCGGAAAACCAAGTGATCTGGCGTTTGGCATAGTGTCTTGTAGCAGTTTTGAGAGTTTCGATGACTTCTTCAAGAGTGGAAAAACCATCTATATAGGGGAAAAGCTCCTTATAACCGATGGCCTGAGCCGCCGTGGGACAGGTTTCAAAAACACCCATCTCGCGGAGCCTTTTCGTTTCATCCACCAACCCGTTAGCCAGCATGATATCCACGCGGTGATTGATGCGGTCATAAAGGATTTCTCGATTCGTATATCGAAGCCCCAAAACCAAGGCGTTATAGGGGGAATCTGCCTCGCGGGAACGAAGATCCAACTCGCTTTTGGTACATCCTGTGGTACGGCAGATCTCAATGGCACGTACCACCCGTTTGATATTGTTGGGGTGCGTGGCCGCTGCCGCTGCGGGATCTAATTCTCGGAGCATGGCGTGAAGTGCCTCGGCGCCATGAGCCTCGGCGTATTCGGTCAATTCGCGGCGCAAATCCAAGTCAATATCAGTGACCTCAAAGCTACCGCCTCTCAAAAAAGCGTCCAAATACAGTCCCGTACCTCCGCAAAAGATGGGAATCTTGCCCCGGGACAAAATAGTCTCCACCGTAGCCTTGGCGTCCCTTGCGTAATCCGCGCAGGAGTAGCCCTTGGGATCGGTAGGATCCAAAAAATCCATGAGGTGGTGGGGGATTCCCTGCTTTTCGGCATCGGAGGGCTTGGCGGTGCCAATATCCATGTGGCGGTAGAGCTGCATGGAATCACAGGAAATAATCTCCCCGTTCAGCCGCTTGGCCAGTTCTATGGAAAGCCCTGTTTTGCCGCTTGCCGTAGGGCCGACAATGGCCAAAATAGGAGGCTTTTGATTTTCGAAGCAGATCACAGGTCAATCACCTGCGTACCGTTCATCACAACGTAATGCTCTTTGACACCGATATCGGCCATCCAACCCTGCACCTCAATGGTCTCCCAACCGTGGGTGTTGTAACCCTTTCCTGCGTCGTTGTCCCACAGCCACTTGGGGGTACACCAGAGACAACCCGTGGGAGCAACCGCCTCATAGAAACGCTTTTCCACGCCGTTCTGACCATGGTGTGCCATCTGGACGTAATCAGCCTTCAGTTTGTCGGTATCCTTGTAGTAAGCCAGTATCTTGTCGCCTTCTTCCACGCCCGCGTCGCCCAGCCACATAACGCTCTTACCGCCCAAAGTCATCTTCAGCACGAGAGAGGCGTTGTTGGTCACGTTCATGGTCAGCTCGGGATTGGGAGAATAGAGACATTCAAAGTGGGCATCTCCCACATCCATAGTGTCTCCTAAGGAAACAACATTGATTTTATCCGCG
Organism: Oscillospiraceae bacterium; assembly: GCA_015064015.1. Lineage (GTDB taxonomy): Bacteria > Bacillota > Clostridia > Oscillospirales > CAG-272 > CAMEON01. Next base: position 20,289 of record SVTB01000010.1, read on the forward strand.
TAAAGGGGCATATCTTTGTAGAAACGAGCCAAGCAGGGATCCGCCCAAGGCTGATTTCTGGTGATGTACTGCAAGGAGGGGAAATTGTACCAAAGCTGCGCTACGTCGACAGCTTCGGGCATGGTTTCCATAATCTGCAGAAACGCGCTGATGTGATCCATGTGAGGATGGCTAAGAATCCAAACGTCCACATGGGGCACGTCCTGGCCTGTCACATTTTTGAGATAATTGACAGTATGCTCGGCATCTTGATCGTAGCCGCCGTCGATGACGATCACTTTTCCGTCGGCGGTGGTAATGATAAAACTATTCATTTGGGTGCCGGTCACGCCTTCCAGCATATGAATGGTGTTGCTCATGGGTAGGAGTCCTCTTTTCGTAGGTAATGCGCGGTGTTTTCGCGAAAATTTCGGGAAATATACATTCCCTGTTTATTATACATCTTATGGGCGAAACTGTCAAGTAATAATAACAAAAAAACAAATATTGATTCAGCATAAACGAAGGCTACCTGAGCCATCGTTTGTACGATTTTCAGGTAGCCTCACAGGTTATTCAATTAAATATGCGGTAGATACATAGAGCAGGCGCGTCGAATTATAGTAAGATCCCACATATTCCATGGTTATAGTATATATTCCGGCAGTAGTAGCCTGATATTCGAAAATTTCTATATTGTTATAAGGCGAGCAAGAAGAGGCAAGAAGCTCTCCGTCTGTCGATTTAAGGGTCAAATCAAGATTCACAATGTTGACATAGTTATCAGGGCTACTCATAACATTTTCATAAACAGATGCGCACCTAATACGTTCTCCGGCTTCAAGCTCAACAGTACACACATATTTTTTGGAAGCAGGTATTTGTAAAAATGCGATCTTAGAATTTTGTTCCGATGTAATCATAAACCTTACTGCCGCTTTAGCGGAAACCATACCCGCACCGCTGTGATCATAGACGTAAGCCGTTCCTTCGCAAAGTTGCTGATCAGTAGCAACAATTTTTGATGGAGTAGCCGTCACTATCAGAGCCGATTTGATTACTTCCGGACAAAGATATCCCCACGCGTTTCCGGCCTCATACATTTGCGCTACAATTCCGGAAACAATGGGAGCGGCAAAACTGGTTCCTGTAGTTCTTGTTAATTCTCCAGCAGAAAGAACAACTCCAATATTCGTGCCTGGAGCCACCACATCAGGTTTGTTTGCCATGGGTTCGCTTTCCTGGTAAGAGGATGTTGAATATACAGAATAGGGCGATGTCATCATGTACCCTGTACTCGATACAGTTTGCGCATTACCAACAGTAATCGCATTGTACGAACGTCCCGGTGATCTCATTTGGTTGTCATTCTCGTTCCCTGCTGCAACTACCACAGTTATCCAAGTATTACGAATAAAGGCATCAACTTGTCTGTCCCACTCTGTGTATGAAGTTGTTCTTTCCCCCCAACTCAAATTGATAACTGAAACGTCCAATTCAGCCAATAAATTCATCGCATTGATAAATTCTGTAACATTGGAAGCTGTGGCTTGGAATACCTCTGCATCGGGTACAACACCATGATAATACGCATTATTTATCAATACCGGCTGTCCAGCCAAAATTGAGACAACAGTCGTTGCATGATCATGAACAATCGCATCTATCAACACTATTCCATTCTGAATATTAGGAACATAATGCACTTTTGAACTATCAATTTGAGGTGCATTCTCATCAAAACGAATGCCACTGGTAATACCATTTCTCACGGTCGCAGCCTCGATGACACCTACTTTAATGCCATCTCCCTGATATAATAGATCTGCATCATAAACACGATCAGAAGAAGCAACCATATTTGTTATAGTCGAAGTTGATCGAGAAGTTGACGAATCTTCGCAGGAATCAATCAACAAGACCTCTTCGGGTCGCCACAATTCAACAGCTGTTACCAAATTCGATTGGGCATATTGACATATTTCTTCCTCTGTCGCCCACAAAAAAAGTGTTGCCGTATATTTGTCTTTTCCATACAAATCCCTCTCACATATATCCATTTCAGAACAGAAAGCCGTCATGAGTTTTTCACATTCATCCTTAACAACCATGAGACGCAAGGCCGTCATAGCTTTACGGTCCCGTTCACACACCTCGTCCAACGTATTAACAGTATCATCGGTGTGCCAAGAATCCCATCCCAAAGCATTATAATGATTGATAGCATATTCATTCTTTTGAACAACAGTATCCAGCTCGTGCTTTTTCTCAGAAGAAATCACACGCTCTAATGAGGCTCCATAATGGGCGATATATTGCTCTTCATTTTCATATATTTCGGGATCATATCCATACATTTCCTTCATGAAAAGAGAGGAAGCTTTTTCTTTTGATTTCGTAAGAGCAACAGAATTATGATAATGTATCCAATAGAAATCCGAAGAATCTTTATTTAATTCAGCAGACAAAGAATCCAAAATCTCCATCCCATCAGACAGTACCGTACCGGTATCATCGCATGTTATATAGGAAACCCACGGTTGAGATTCAAGAAGGGCAAGTTGATTTTCTGTTAACTTCATTCCAAACGTATGGGTAACACTTCCCCAAACAGGCTTTTCCAACGCAAACCCCAATTCCAAAAGAAATACCGTCGGTAACCATTCATATGTTTTCATTTTTTCGAACTCAACCTTGAATTCTTCAAAAAACAATTTATCCTGCGCCGCCGCTTCCTCCATGGTTTTTGCTGATATCATTTTTAAGGCTTCCTCACGAGGAATCAACCCTTTGTCTTGTCTTAACAAGAGCACTTGATTTAATTCATTTTGAAGACGGGGCATAACATTCTCATTATACATAGCCTCGTCCATATACGGCAAAACATCTACGCCATAGTCAGTGAGCATTGTTTCACAAACCATATTCGGATCCAACGTATGCAAAAAAAGCGCTATCATACGTTCTCCACGATGATTTTTTTCCGATTCCCACACATTCGGATTGATTTTGCTCATCCACGTTGCAGTAGACAACGCATTTGTATCTTTAACTTGATATTCCTGATCAACCATAGGTATATCAAGTTCAATGTTTGGATTAGGGAAGGCAAAATTTGAAGCACATCCCAAAAGCAACGCACCGATGAGCAGAATCATGCAACCTAATATAAGGCATCTGAATTTCTTTTTCATCATTATACCTAACCTTTCTCAAATATTGAGACACCTCTCCAGTGTTAATTATAGCATTTTCCACAAGAAAAATCAACACGAAGAACTGTTTGTTTACGGAAAATTCATATTATGTTTTGAATTCGAATTTCCATTTTCACACCCTATAGTTAAAATCCAGATATTTCATGGTGTATCACAAGTCGGTGATGGCATCCCCTTGACGGGACAGAAGGTACCAAGGCCCACGGACGGATGCGAGAAAGTACGGCCGGTTCCGCTTGCGCATTTTCTTAAAACTTCTTGACAAAACACGTCCCCAATGCTATAATAGGATAAAGATTTGACCCCCTCTTTTCCGTCCTATTCATCATCACAAGCTTATATTGAAGGAGTCTGCATCATGAAAAAATGTGAAAAATGCGGGAAGCCGCTGACAGAATTTGAATCGACGTTCCACCGTGAAGCTGCCTCACCGTCTAACATATCCGGCAAGTGTTGGACTTGTTCCAAAGCCGAGAATACATTTGACAAGGCACGCATTGATAAGCCCAATCACTTCGTTGAAATTTTTACCTGCATCCTGGGCGTAGCGCTGATGATTCTTTTCATCATTCCCGGCATTCCTTATCTTGACGAACCCGCCACAACACCCGAGCTGAAGATTTATTCCTCATTCATAGTCGCGGCTTATATACTGATCGGATGTATCATCTCTTTCGTTGTGTTGTCCCGCAGAAAGCCTAAGAAGGATCTTTTACGTCATCCGCTGGATCCTCCCGAGTCGCGCTACCACACAAGCTACGGTCTCGACAAGACGCAATATGTCAGCAAAGAAAGATACGATGGAGCCATCGTCACCGAAAAGGTGACTTATTCAGGCACGCAAACCACCGATCAGTGGAACTGGGACGGATCACCCTCCAATGTCTTTGAACGTGTCGGTAATGCCTATGCGTCAATATTTGTTTTCTTCATGAGGATCATTGTGTATTTGCTTGCCGGGCTATCATTTATCGTTTGGGTGCTTCCCTATGTTGTAGTCGTTATAGCACGGGATGGAGCTGCCGGGAAATACAGAGCCAAGATCCCCCGTGAGTTACGGAGAGCTTACAAAAAGAGCCGTGCGCAAACGAACAAAGCCCCCTTGACTTATCGCGACAAGGTAGGCTTCTTGGTCAGCAGATCAAATCCTGCCCGTGTAGCGCCCACCCCAAAGAGAGATAGCTTTTTGGATAGCTTTTCCGGAGAGAAAGCAACCCCCGATGCCCGATATCCCTTCTTTTACACATACAAGAACGGCAGCTCTTTTATGATCATTGATTATCACAAAATCCCCAGCTCCGATTACGGTGTTTCTTTCGTGTTGGTAAAGGAAGCTAAGGGTGATATCGTGAAAAAAATCGTCATTGGAGACGAATACGCCGAGATTGATTCGGATCAATGGCAAACCGAATGGAAAGAAGCCGGTGCCACCGCTCAAACCCTTGCCAATATGCGGTGGTATGAAGATAAGTTCAACAGCATTTTAAGCGGTACCCAAAAGAAAAAAGAAATTGTAGGATAAAAAGCATAAAGCAGATGGCTGAAAAATCAGCCATCTGCTCTTTTTATACCCAAATTTTATCTCACTCGCCGGGGCATCACCCACGGCAGATGCGCGTCGATTTCCATCTGCAATACGGGAGACGGGAAATCCTTATGAAGCATCATTGTCCCTTCCTCAAAGGATACCTTGAAAGCGTCGTCCACCGCGTACATTTTTTCAGTTTCCAAATGCTTCATTTCGTCCGTGACATCCACCCATGCGTTATCCCCTTGCAAGCGCGTACCGCAAACGTGATACCAACCGTTGTAGTACATATTATCTGCTTCGTCAGGGTCTTCCCCCAACAGGTCATAGACCTCGGCAGGCTTTCGGGGATCAATACCCAAGCTTTCAAAGAAATTCAGCACTTTGGGAGATGTCAAGAGGATGGCGGCATCATAGTTCTGACAGCCGGTGCAAACGCACTGTTCGCTTGTGGTCTTAACATCGGGACGGGCATAGAAAGCACGGGTACGCTCTACGTCGATATCAAGGGTATAGGAACCGAAATTAACAATCATGGCATCCTCCTTATCTTCCGGTTATTGAATAAACATAGCGTCGCCAAAGGAGAAAAATCTGTACTTCTCCTCCACCGCCGTCTCGTAGGCCTTCATCATATGCTCTCTGTCGTAGAAGGCCGACACCAGCATGAGCAGGGTGGATTCGGGGAGATGGAAGTTGGTAATAAGGGCATCGGTGGCCTTGAACTTGTAGCCGGGATAGATGAAAATGCCTGTGTCTGCAGACATGGCGTGAACGATACCATTGTCGTCCGAAGCACTCTCCAGGGTGCGACAGGAGGTGGTGCCCACGCAAATGATCCGCCCGCCTGCGGCGCGACGCTCGTTGATGATACGGGCGGATTCGGAGGGGACGGTAAAAAATTCCTTGTGCATGACGTGGTCGGTAATAGCGTCCTCTTTGACGGGACGGAAAGTGCCGAGGCCCACGTGGAGCATGACGGGCGCGATGGCTACGCCCTTGTCCTGCAAGGCTTTCAGCAGCTCGGGGGTGAAGTGCAAACCCGCCGTAGGTGCCGCCGCCGAGCCCTCGGTCTTGGCATAGACCGTCTGATAGCGGTCTCGATCCTTCAGTTGCTCGGTGATATAGGGGGGCAAAGGCATAAGGCCGATCTCGTGGAGGATGTTATAGATATTCTCGTACTTTTCACGGTCGTAGGTGAAGCGGATGATGCGGTTCCCTTCCTCCACCATGTCGATGACCTCGCCCGTGAGCATTCCCTCTCCAAACACCATACGGTGACCAAGTCGGGCACGCTTGCCGGGCTTGACAAGGCATTCCCATGTATCCAAATCATGCTGACGGAGCAGGAGGAGTTCAATACCCGCCTCGGGGCGCCCCTCGGCGTGGCCGTAGAGTCTGGCAGGGATGACCTTGGAATTGTTGATGACCAACACATCCTCGGACTTGATATAATCAAGAATATCGTAAAAATACTTATGTGTCAGGCTGTGATCTTCACGGTTGACCACCAAAAGGCGGGATGCATCCCGCTTCTCGGCGGGGTGCTGCGCGATCTGCTCTTCGGGAAGATGATAAAAGAAATCCGACGTTTTGAGGTCGGTAGCAATACGCTCATTGATGATAACCTTTGAACTTTGTTCACTCATGAATTTTCAAAGTCCTTTCTGTATAGCCCCTGTAACGAAGGGGAGGATTTTGTCATATACTGGTAGCGGAGAGTGTTTCTCCGTCGATTTCTTTTATTGTACTATAAAACCGAGAAAATTTCAACCTTTTTTCAGCGATTCGAGAAATAATTCTGTTTTGAGAGTGTAAATTGTTGTTTAGCGGCCTAAGGGGGTGCAGGGGCGTAGCCCCTGCACCTCATGATAGCGGCCGGCAGTGCCGAGGGCGGCCGTGAGCGCCTCGGCGCGCGGCGGAAGCCGCAAGAAGGTTTTCG
>SVTB01000185.1 GCA_015064015.1 Oscillospiraceae bacterium
AGAGCAGGTCTCTATGTCCCCGGCGGCACCGCCGCGTATCCTTCCACCGTGCTGATGGATGCTATCCCCGCCAAGATCGCGGGCGTGCCAGAGGTTGTCATGGTGACCCCTCCCAATGCCCAAGGCAAGGTCAATCCCGTTATTTTGGCCGCCGCCAAGATCGCGGGTATTGACAAGATTTTCAAGGTGGGCGGTGCTCAGGCTGTAGCCGCGCTGGCGTACGGCACCGAATCCATCCCTAAGGTAGACAAGATCGTAGGCCCCGGCAACGCTTTCGTGGCAGAGGCCAAAAAGCAGGTATTCGGCGTGGTGTCTATCGACATGATCGCAGGCCCCAGCGAGATCCTCATCGTGGCTGACGCTAACTCCAACCCTCGCCATTTAGCCGCCGATCTCTTGTCCCAGGCTGAGCATGATAAGCTGGCTTCTGCCGTACTGGTAACGAATTCTATGCCCTTGGCCGAGGCCGTCAGCGCCGAGTTGGAGCGTCAGATCCCTCTCCTTGACCGCGCTGAGATCGCTCGTGTCTCCATTGACAGTAATGGTAAGATCATCGTGGCCCCTGACCTGAAGGTAGTTATCGAGATTGCCAACGAGATTGCTCCCGAGCATTTGGAGTTGTGCGTGGACAATCCCTTTGACTATCTGGACAGCATCCGCCACGCGGGCTCCATCTTCATGGGACGCAACTGCCCCGAGGCCCTGGGTGACTACTTCGCGGGTCCCAACCACACCCTGCCTACCAGCGGTACCGCCAAGTTTTCCAGCCCTCTGTCCGTGGATGACTTCGTCAAGAAGACCCAGTACACCTACTTCACCAAGGACGCCCTTGCCCGCGTCGGCTACGACGTTGCCTTCTTCGCAGAAAAGGAAGGCCTCACCGCCCACGCCAAGAGTGCCGTGGTAAGGTTGGAGGAGTGAGGAGTACGAGGAGTACGAGGAGTACGAGGAGTACGCAAGGGGTGTTGCCCCTTGACCCCACTCGGAACCTTTTGCGAAAAGGTTCCAAGGCCTCCAAAAACTTTTATCAAATAGAATGAGTCAAGAGATCGTACCCCCGACAGGGAAGTGGTCATCCGAGCGAGGCCGACGGCCGAGTCGAAGGATCTCAACAACTACATAGAAAGAAGATCACCATGAGCCGCTATCTATCACCCAGACAATCCGCGCTCGTCCCTTATACACCGGGAGAACAACCGAGAGGACGGACGTATATCAAACTCAATACCAACGAATCTCCCTATCCTCCATCGGAAAAGGCCATCCAAGCCGCCGCCGAGGCGGCAGAGAATCTCAATCTCTACTCCGATCCCACCTGCAAAGTCCTCACCGAGGCTATTGCGGAGCTTTACGACATAAAACCCACTCAGGTCATTTGCACCAACGGCTCGGACGAGGTTCTGGATTTTGCATTTCAAGCCTTCTGCGACGAAAACACCCCTGCAGTCTTTCCCGACATCACCTACGGCTTTTATCCCGTATTTGCCGCCCGTAATCACATTCCCTTTATAACCATCCCTTTAAAGGATGATTTCACCATTAACATAGATGATTACCTCGGCATCGGTAAGACGATTTTTATCGCCAATCCCAACGCTCCCACGGGTATCGCCCTGAAGGTCAGCGAGATCGAGCAGATCGTGGCCTCCAATCCCGACAACGTGGTGGTCGTGGACGAGGCCTACGTGGATTTCGGCTCGGAAAGCTGTGTCAGCCTGACGGGGAAGTATGATAACCTGCTGGTGACCCAGACCTTTTCCAAATCCCGCTCCATGGCAGGTGCGCGGTTGGGCTTTGGCATCGGTAATGAAAAGCTGATTTCCGATCTCCATACCATCCGTTACGCTACCAACCCCTACAATGTCAACAGCATGACCATGGCCGCAGGTGTGGGTGTCCTTTCCGATGAAGAATATACCCGCAAAAACTGTGCAACTATTATGGAAAACCGCGCTTATACAGCCGCAGAGCTCAAAAAGCGAGGATTTGATATGACCGATTCCTACGCTAATTTCATTTTTGCCAAGCAATCAAATTTGGACGGTGGTAAGCTCTACGAAAAGCTGAAGGAGATGGGTATTTTGGTGCGCCATTTCACAGCGCCTCGCATCTCCGACTATAACCGCATTACTGTCGGCACTAAAGCCGAAATGGATGCGCTACTTTCGGCCATTGATCAAATTCTAAAGGATGGATTATCATGAGACAAGTCAACCTAAATAGAAAAACCAACGAAACCAATATCGCCCTTTCCCTTAACATAGACGGCAAGGGTGTGGCTAATATCAGCACGGGTTGCGGTTTTCTTGACCATATGCTCACTCTCTTTGCCCACCACAGTCGTATGGATCTCAGTATCATCTGCGAAGGTGATACCCATGTGGATGACCACCACACCGTGGAGGATGTGGGGATTTCCCTGGGTCAGGCCATCTATCAGGCTATGGGAGACAAGAAGGGCATCACCCGTTACGGCTCCATGCTCCTGCCCATGGACGAGGCTTTGATCCTCTCCGCCCTGGACTTTTCGGGCAGACCCTGCCTCGTCTACGATATGAATATTCCTACCGAAAAGGTTGGAACCTTTGATACCGAGCTTTGTGAGGAATTTTGGTTGGCTTTCGTCCGTAATGCCGCCTGCACTCTCCATATCAAGCAGTTGGCAGGGAGCAACAGCCACCACATCATCGAGGGTGTTTTTAAGTCTGTGGCTCGTTCCGTGAGAGCCGCCGTTGCCATCGATAAGGACTTTGCCGACGAAGTCCCCTCCACGAAGGGAGCGCTTTGATGAGCAACACCGTCACCATTATCGACTACGGCGTGGGCAATCTCTTTTCTTTGCAATCTTCCTTCGCCGCCATCGGTGTTACCGCTACGGTAACCGCCGATCCTGCAGATTTGGTCAATGCACATCGAATCATCCTCCCCGGTGTAGGAGCCTTCGGTGATGCCGCCGGGAAGCTCCGTGCTTGCGGTATGGCAGAGGCTCTTATGGCCGAGGCCGCCAAAGGGAAACCCATTATGGGCATCTGTCTCGGTATGCAAATGCTTTTTGACAAAAGCTTCGAGTACGGTGAGCATGAGGGCCTTGGACTCATCAAGGGCGAGATTCGTCCTATCTCGGATGTCATTCCCAAGGATCTGAAGATCCCTCACATCGGCTGGAACGCCCTGCGTTTCACGGGTGAACACCCCTTGTTCAAGTATATCAAGGCCGATGATTGCGTTTACTTTGTCCATTCCTTCTACGGTGCCGATTGCGACGAGGCGGTCATTGCCACCGCTGAATATGGCGCGGAGCTGACCGCCGCCGTGGCGTCAGGTAACGTCATGGGTTGTCAGTTCCACCCTGAAAAGAGCGGTGCCGTAGGTCTGAATATTTTAAAAGCATTTTGCGAAATGTGAGGAAAAGCAATGAAAATTGAAAAAACTGATAGATTCGTATGTACTGAAGTCAGTGGCGG
>SVTB01000011.1 GCA_015064015.1 Oscillospiraceae bacterium
CATCCCCCCTTCAAAAACTCTTAAAACAAATTCATATTGATGAAAGTTTTTAGAGTTCCAAGAACCTTTTTTCAAAAAGGTTCTTGGTGGGGTTCAGGGGCAAAGCCCCTGATAAACAAACAATTTATATGCCATAATATAAGGATTTTGAACGTATGGAACAAAAACGATTCTCAAAATTTGATGACAGCTTCACCTGCGCCCACTGCGGCAGGGAAGTGCTTCCTTTGGGGTATTCCTCACGGAATCATTGTCCCTTCTGCCTCTGGTCGCTCCACGTGGACATCAACCCCGGCGACAGAGCGAACCCCTGTCGAGGAGAGTTGGAGCCTGTGTCTGCAGAGCCCGACCCCAAGAAAGGCTATATCATCATTTCCAGATGCAGAAAATGTGGCGAGCTTCGCCGTTGCAAGGCGGCTCACGAGGCTGATGTCCAGCCTGATGATATCCGTCTCATCATTGATTTGACCGTGCGTCCCGTGGTTACCTCTGAGGGCGGAAAAAGTGGGAAGCGAGGACATAGGTAAGCCATGAAAGATCAGGCCATCCGCATCATGTTCGTTTGCCACGGCAATATTTGTCGTAGCCCTATGGCGGAGTTTATCCTGCGGGATATGCTCAAAAAGCGAGGGTTTTCGAAGAGAGTCACCGTGGCCTCCTCGGCTACCAGCACCGAAGAAATATGGAACGGTGTGGGCAATCCCGTCTACCCCCCTGCCAGGCGCGAGCTTGCGCTTCACGGACTTTCCTGCGAAGGAAAACGGGCGGTTCAACTCACCCGCGCTGACTATGATAAGTATGATTTGTTCATCGGTATGGACAGCGCCAATATCCGCAATATGTACCGCATCTTGGACGGTGATCTCGAGGGCAAAATCCGCAAACTCATGGATTACGCCGGAGGTGGAGACGTGGCTGATCCTTGGTATACAGGCAGCTTTGATGTGACCTATCGAGACATCGAAGCGGGATGCTTAGGACTTATAGAACAAGAACTTTCGAAAGGATAAACTATGCAACAGCTTTTACACATCAAGGGTAAGCTCTTGGGCGTGGACTTTGGTGACAAGCGCACGGGACTGGCTATTTCTAATGATGGACAGACCATCGCATCGGGCGTTACCCAAATTTCGGTGGGCGGTATACAAAAGACGGCAGAGGCCGTGGCTCAGATTGCTTGTGAGCGAGGCGTGGCTGGCATCGTGGTGGGACTTCCTGTGAATATGGATGGATCCCACGGTCCACGAGCACAGCACGCCGAGAAATTCGGACGCATGGTGGGATCACTGGTTACTGTCCCCGTGGCCATGCTGGATGAGCGCATGACCACCATGGCGGCCTCCCGTTACCTCAACGAGACGGATACGCGAGGCAAAAAAAGAAAGAGTGTGATCGACACCCTTTCGGCAGAGATCATTTTGCAAAACGCTTTGGATAAACTAAAATTTATGAGAGATGCGGAGGAGAAAACACATGAGTAAGGTCAACGGTGGTAAGATCGCTAAATATACCTTCAAAGCCCTGGCATATTTGTTGGTGTTCGGTACCATCGGCATCCTTTTGGGGCGCATTTTTACCTCGGGTGCTCCTGCCGACATGAAAGCGTTGCAAATAAATTCTCGTCTGGTAGAGGCCTACCGCACGGCACAGGCGGAGGGCAGGGAGCTGGATATGTTTACCCAGGAGCAACCCACCACCATCACCACGGCCGACCATAACTATAGCTACTTTTCGGTGAGCAACGTGGTGTTCATCCGCGATGCGGCTCAGGTACAGCTGGCGTTCCGATACAATAACAGCACCATTCGTCATTTGGTCGAGGACTATGGCCTATCCGAGATGCCCTCACGGGATATGGATTTGTACGAGGTGACCCTGTGGGTGGCCTATGATCTGACCCCCGACGTGGCAGGTGACAATGAAAACGTGGAGTATGTTCGCATCCGCCCAACGGATTCCGAGACCACAGCCGCGCAGAAAAGCCTGTATAATTACCGCAAATTCACGTTTGACGGAGTGGATTTCTCCATGGCCGGCAAGCCTATCCTCACCATTTATATGGACGTGTATTATTTGGAGGATATTGATTACGAAAAAGAGCCCTACGGCACGCTGCCTCTGTACCAGCGGATATACGAGACCGAAGGCGGTCTTAATAAACCCTATGAGCTGACAGGACAGGAACGAAAGGCTTTGGAAAGCCAAGCGTAAATGTGACAATAAGAAAGAAGCCCGAAGGGGCTTCTTTTTCTATCAAAATTATGCGAAGTCCAAAGAGGATGGCCAAAGATAAGAAGAAAAATTTGCCGAGATGTTCTTTGAATTTTCTTAACCGCTTGCAATCCTTTTGCAAATATGCTATAATAAAAACAGAAAAGAGGTGATCCCATGTCCTATCCCTACACCATTAAATGGGGTGACAGAAAAACCTTGGAGATCCGCATCAAGGATGGTAAAATTGTTGTATACGCTCCTTGGTATGCGCAGGAGGCCGACGTGGCGCGCATGGTATCGGCTCAAGAAGCATGGATTTCTGCACAGCTCCAAAAACAAGAAGCGTTGCGAGAAAAGACACGGGATATTCAGCCCTTGACCGTGGCGGAATTGCACCGTCTGGCGGATGAGGCGCTGCGAGTTATCCCTGGGCGGGTGAGGCATTACGCCGGACTCCTTGGGGTCAGATACGGGCGTGTTACTATCCGAGCTCAAAAAACCAAATGGGGAAGCTGTAGCGCGGTGGGCAATCTGAATTTTAACTGCCTTCTCATGCTGGCACCTCCTGAGGTGTTGGACAGTGTGGTGGTACACGAGCTCTGTCATTTGAAGCATATGGATCATTCTCCTAACTTCTATGAGGAAATCTTGCGGGTTTTTCCTGATTACTACCGATGGAATGGATGGCTTAAAGCCCATGGCGATGAGCTCATGAAAAAAAGACCGCACAGCGATGCGTAATAAGGAGGACTACCATGAATTTTAATGAAATTGCGGAAAACCGCCAATCCTGTCGCCGTTATGACCCCGACCGTTCTGTGGAGCACGAAAAATTGGAAGCGATTTTAGCTTCGGCACGCTTATCACCCTCAGCCTGTAATGGCCAGCCTTATCACATCACCGTCTGTCATGGAGAGGTGGCCGCGCGGGTTGCCAAAGCAACCCAAGGGATGGGAATGAACAAGTTTGCTTCGGATGCGCCTGTGATGTTGGTGATTTCCGAAAAGCCTTATGTCAAAACCGCCGCCTTGGGAGCGAAGGTGAAAAATAACGATTACCGATCCATTGATATTGGAATTTTAGCGGCCTATATCACAGCCGAGGCCACAGCGCAGGGCTTGGGTACCTGCATTTTAGGATGGCTGGATGACGGCAAGCTTCGGGAAATTTGCGGTTTGGATGTCCCTGTTCGCCTGGTGATTACCTTGGGCTATGCCGCAGAGGATGATCTGCTTCGCACTAAAAAGCGGAAGTCCATGGATGAGCTTGTCTCTCGTTTGGGATAAATGCTTCTCCCAAAGCATTTGTGGCTTTTCGGCGGATTTCTATTGTATTTTTCTTGTATTTGTGGTATAATATTTTTATACCTTGACACTACCGGTTTGGAAGGATATGAATCCATGCGTAAAACAAAAATTGTATGTACCATTGGCCCTGCCAGCGAGACCGACGATATTCTGAGAGGGCTTTGCCGTGCGGGTATGAATGTGGCACGAATGAACTTTTCCCACGGCACTCACGCGGATCACCAGCGCCGTATTGACGCGGTTAAGCGTGTGCGCGAAGAATTGGGGATGCCCATTGCCATTATGTTGGACACCAAGGGTCCCGAATATCGCATCAAAACCTTTGAAAACGGAAAAATTTGGCTCTCCGATGGAGACACCTTTATCTTCACGGCCGAGGATGTGATTGGCAACCAGCAGCGAGTGACCGTCAGCTATCCTCACTTGCCTGAAGAACTCTCTGTGGGAGACAGCATATTGCTCAACAACGGACTTATGGCCTTTGAGGTTGCAGAGATTGAAGGACAAGAGATCAGATGCAAGGTTCTTTGCGGTGGCGAGCTGTCGGATCGAAAGAGCATGAGCTTCCCCGGAAAGGTGATGAAGCAGAAATACTTGTCGGATCAGGATAAAGAGGATATTGCCTTCGGCGTCCGCAACGAGCTGGACTATATTGCTTGCTCCTTTGTATCCTGCAAGCAAGATCTTTTAGATGTTCACGCTTATCTCAAGGAGATCGGTGCTGACCACATTGAGCTGATTGCAAAGATTGAAAATCAATCGGGCTTTGATAATATCGACGAGATTTGTGAGGCCTGTGACGGTATCATGGTGGCTCGGGGTGACATGGGTGTAGAGGTGCCTTTTGACCGTCTGCCCGGTATCCAGAAAAAACTGATTACCAAGGGCCGCATGATGGGTAAGCGCGTCATTACCGCCACCGAAATGCTGGAATCTATGATCCACAATCCCCGTCCTACCCGTGCCGAGATCTCCGATGTGGCCAATGCCGTATATGATGGCACCAGCGCCATCATGCTTTCGGGTGAAACTGCAGCGGGCAAATATCCCGTGCGTACTGTAGAGATCATGGCCAAGATCGCTGAGACTGCTGAAGAAAACATCCATTATGACAAGCGCTTCCGCAACACGGATTTCCAAATCCGCAATTCCGTAGATGCCATTTCCCATTCTACCTGCGGCATGGCCATCGACCTGAACGCCAAGGCCATTGTGGCTTGCTCTCTGTCGGGTATGACCGCGCGCATGGTTTCCCGTTTCCGCGCCCCCGTGCCCATTATCGGCTTGACCACCGACGAGCGTACTTGGCGTCGCTTGGCGTTGTCTTGGGGGGTCATTCCTGCCATGTGTGAAGTGTTTTCCTCCACCGATGTGCTGTTTTATACCGCCAAGAAAATTGCGAAATCCACCCTGTCTCTGAGCAAGGGAGATCGTATCGTGATTACAGGCGGCGATACCAGCGGTAAATCGGGTAATACTAATATCATCAAGGTTGAGGAAATGTAACAATCTCGTTTCGTGATGTGTTTCCGACCGCACGCATCATTTCGGAAAGGAGGCAGACAAACCATGCAAAGCTTTTCCCATTCTCCCATAAAGACACCTTTATTTGATTTCGGAACGCGCGCCTACGCAGAAGGGGAGATATGGTTCTCGAATATTTCCTTTTCAAATCTTGCCGAGATGCTGGGACTTGGTAAGCACGAAGGGCTGAACGCTATGATGCGAATGTCCGGAGTGGAGGAGACTCTAATTACAGGCGGCGCATCGGATTACGATAAGCTGAATGCTTTGGCTGAGGTGAGTCCTCTTTGGGTGGGACACCCGTATGTCAAGGCTATATCGGGGCTGATGCGGGCTTTGTTTGGAAAGGCTGTTCCCTTTGATATTGAAAATCTGCCCTCCCTATGGATGAAAGCTACCGAGGCTTTGCGTGAAGAGCCTATCACACCACGTGTGCTGGCGAAACGGTTGGGAATCCAAAAGATGATGCCGGCTTTAACGTCGGAGGTGTGGATGACCTTAATCGATCGTGATATATTCTCCGAGGAGACCTTGCCCTGTTTGCATATCCCGGATCCTGTTTCCCTATGGACGGCCGTACCTTCATTTGCCGTGACCCAAGCATCCGCCACGGTGGATATGTCTGCGTGTATGTCTGCTGTGATGGACACTTGTGCCCATCATGGATGCTCCGGTGTTATGGTGTCTTTGCAGGGATCAGAGGCGTTTTCACGCCCTAATCCCTATACGCCCGGACAGGCGGTTTATCGCTTACAGCAAGGGGAGAGCCTTTCCCTTGAGAATTGCCGTTTGGTGACATCTCAAACTCTGCGAATCATAGGCAGGGCCTGTATGGAGCGGGGATTCACCTTGACATTGACGGATGTTTCCCCCACGGTGCTCACACCGTTAATCCGGTATCTACGGGGATGTGATTCTCTGCCCAAAACCACGATTGTTACATCTGACCCCGGAGCTGTGCTTTCAGAAGGGTTGCGTCCTCTTCTGAACATTCCCTCCTGTGCTCCGTTGGCCGGCTTGACAAGCCTTTGGGCCGATGTGGCATCCTCTATGCCCATAGGTCGATTAGAGGGACTGTATATGCCATTAAAGGGTATGTTGGATGTTTCCTTGTACGCGAGTGCCGTTCAGCATCTGAATTGTTGGATCACAGAGCAGAGTTGATTATTTCTGATAAAAAAGCTGTTTCCTATTCGGAAACAGCTTTTTTACATTATTCAGCGGTCTTAAATGCCTTGAGGGCTCTTGCCACCTGATCGGGACAAGAGGTAGGCCTGAGACCGCAATGGATACCTTCCAAACGGTTAATGGCTTCGTCCACGGACATACCAACCAACAGAGAGGCTACACCCTGCGTATTGCCGGAGCATCCACCGGTGAAGGTGACCTTGCGAATGATACCGTCCTCAATATCAAAATCAATTTTGCGGGAACATACGCCGCTGGGCGTATAGGTAAAATGCTTCATGGTTGTCTCCTTTCCGCCGCCTGAAAGCGACACATATAAACATAATTTTCGATGGTATCGTGTAAGAGATAAGGGGGTGTTTGCGTCAAAGCATGGACAAAAGTCCAAAGCTTTCGGTTAAAAATTCTTTCAGCTCTTCTGCGGTAAGCTTGCGCTGAGACAGCACAGACAGGCGATAGATCTGCCCTGCGATGAGCTCTGCCTTGGTGGGATCTGTTTCATTCAATGCAGACAAACGGCTGATGAGCGGGCAGGCGTTGTTGACGAGCAGGGTGTAGCTGATGGGGAAATCGGGGGTTTGTCCACCGGATTGCATGGCGTACATCCGCATCATTTCCTCCATACGGCGGGATTCCTCAGAAACCGTAAGCATGGCGGGCAGAGAGGTGTCTTTTAAGGTGTGATATTTGACATCTAAATCCTCCTTGCCGCTGACCTTGCGGAAGAGCGCTGTAATCTCCTCAATTTCGGAAGTATCACCATTTTCCGCAGTCAGAGCAGCGGCAATATCCGCGTCGATACGACGGTATTGAACGGTGCTGTCATAGCTTTCCAGCATTTGCAAAAACTGGGTGTCAATGAGCTGCTCTGTAATAGCTACGGGAATTCCTTGAGCATCAAACAGCGAGATATAGCGTGCCTGAAGCTCTTTGTCGGTGGTGTAGAATACTGTGTTTTCCTGCTTTTCCTTAACTTCCTCCAAATACTTGGGGATGGTCACGTAGCGGCCGTCGGTCAGGTGCAAAAGGACAGCATCTTTGGCGCGGTCGTAGAATTTGCGGTCCCTCATACAGGCGTACTCCACAAAGGGGCGGATGCTGTCCCATACGCCCTCGTAGACTTCCCGCTCATTGTCGCAAAGGCTGTTCAGCTTGTCGGCTACCTTCTTGACGATATGGGCGGAGACTTTGGCAACGTAAGTGTTGTTTTGCAGGTAGGAGCGGGAAACGTTCAGGGGTAACTGAGGGCAATCCAAAACACCTCTGAGCATCAGTAAATAGTCGGGGATGACTTCGCCCACGTTATCGGCTACGAACACCTGGTTATAATACAGTTTCACCTGTCCTTCGATGGACTCATATTGGTTGTTGAGGCGAGGGAAATAGAGGATGCCCTTGAAATTGAGGGGGTAGTCTGCATTGATATGGATCCAAAACAGGGGCTCGCGGAAGTCTCGGAAGACCTTGCGGTAAAAGTCTTTATATTCCTCGGGCGTGCACTCGGAGGGAGATTTCTGCCACAGCGGGAAGGTGTCATTGATGGGGGCAGGGGTGTTGTTTTCGGTTTCTTTGTTTTCAGCTTCGTCGGTGCATTCGTTCTCGAAATAGATCTCGGTGGGCATAAATGCACAGTATTTGTCCAGCATATCTCGGATTTTAGTTGCTTCCAAATAAGTTGATTCATCCTGATTGATGTGCATGACCACCGTGGTGCCTTGTTCGTCCTTCTCTGCGGGATAGAGCTCATAGGCTCCGTCTGCACGGCAAACCCAGCGAACGGCGGGAGCATCGGTGTAAGACTTTGAAATAACCTCTACGGTGTCAGCCACCATAAAAGCAGAATAGAAGCCTAAACCAAAATGACCGATGATGCCGTTTTTGTTGTCCTCGGGGTTGTCACCCTCGTACTTTTGAATGAATTCCAAAGCGCCCGAAAGCGCGATATTGCCCAAATAGCGAAGCAACTCGTCTTCCGTCATGCCAATGCCGTTGTCGGTCACGGACAGGGTGCCTGCGGTTTGATTGACGGACACGGTGAGGCGATACGAAATATCTTTATCCTCGGCCTGACCCAGTGATACGAGGCGCTTGTGCTTGGTGACGGCATCCTGGGCGTTTGACACGATTTCACGAAGGAAAATATCCTTCTCGGAATAAAGCCATTTCTTGATGATGGGGAAAATGTGGGCGGTCTCAACCGAGATGTCGCCTCGTTTTTGAAAAATTTCAGACATATGGGGATCTCCTTTCCGATAGAGGAAGCCATGAGGGAAGATATGCTTGTCCCTCATGGCCTGTGGTATTATTTTTTAGGATTTTTTTTACTTTGCAGTTTTTTCTTTTTAGCGGCGCGAACCTTCTTGGCAGCTTTGTCGCGCATTTTTTCTTCAGCTTCAATCTGAGCCTCTTCGCGGCTCTTATATCCGAAGAATTTGAACAGACGATTTCTGAATTGATCCAGCTTTGGCTTCAGCTTACTGTGTTCGTACTGGTACAGCAGTCCCGCGTGCTCGTAGTGAACGTCTTTTTCGGCGTTACCCAAGGCATCCTTGGGATAGTAGGCCACCGTGTCGGTAGGCTCGCCCATGGCTTCCAGCCTGTTCTCCAGCAGACGCTTGACAAGCTCGATAATAACCGCGCTGATAGGAACGCCTACGATCAAACCAATGACACCCCATTGGCCGCCGGCAATAGTGATAGTGACCAAAACGGCCAGCGAGCTGACGCCCGTGTTATCGCCTTGGATTTTGGGACAGAGCAGGTTGCCGTCGATTTGCTGGATGATGAGGATCAAGACAATGAACAGGAAGAAATTTTCAGGATCAGAGATCAGCACGATGAGGGCAGAGGGAATGGCACCGATGAAGGGACCGAATACAGGAATGATGTTGGTGATACCGCAAAGGAAGGCAATCAGCAAGTTATAATCCGAGATATCAAAGATAGTGAGCAGAACAAAAGTCATGATGCCAACTACGATAGCATCAATGAGCACGCCGAACACGTAGCCGCTGAAGGTGTGGCTGACAAGCTGGGTGATCTCGGATATTTTATCGTTTTGCTTGGGGGTGAACATGGCCTTGCGGAACTTGTTGATCTGAGCGATACGTTTCTCTTTGGAGGAGAGAATGTAGAGGGCAATAAAGATACCCAGGATAATATCGAAGAAGGTGCTTACCACGGATCCAACCACGTCTACGGCACCGCCGATGATATTGTTTTCGTTGATGAATGCCAAAATCTTATTCATCAGATCCTCGCCTTCGCCAAGGAAATTAAAGATCATGGTTTTAAGCTCTTCGGCATCTTGAATGACATCCGAGCCAAAATGGAACTTCTCGGCAAGGCTGTTGATGGTGTTGGTGGCGAAGGTCAGAAGCTTTCCGAGGAGAACATTGTATTCACTGGCCAGTTTTGCAATACTGCCGATGAGTTCGGGGATGATCATAAGGAGCAATAGTGCGATGATGGCCAACATGGTTAGGATGGCTAAGAAAAGGGACAACCCGCGCCGTATACCCGTTTTACTCATGCGGCGAAGTACACGGTACTCATAAAACTCCAAAATGGGGTTACATAAATAAGCAATTACACAACCGATGATGACGGGCGCAAGTAGATCTCCGATTTTGGAAATCAGCGCGGAGACAATGGTGATATTGACAAGACAGTAAATTGCCACGAAAATCAGAGCTAAGATACCAAAGGTCAGTACTTTTTTCCCGAAAATAGAGCTTTTTTCATGAGAGCCTTCCTCATGCTTGTCCTCTTTTTCCGGCGGCGTACCTTTTGGGGCCTTTTTTTCTTCTGCGTGGGTGGTCTCCTGCGCTTGTTCCTCTTGACGGGTGGAGTCGTGTTCGTCCATATGTATAACTTCCTTTCAAAGGATTGAAGGATATCCGTAGAATATTATATAACATTTGCCCCGCGCCGTCAAGGGCTCGGGGCATTTTTTTGAAAAAATTATACGGTAGTGAAAATGGAACTCGCGATCATCGGTGTTTTTTTACCATCTCTATCAAACGCTGTACCATGGTCTCGGCATCTACGCCTGCGGTTTTGTAAATCGGCTCCTGACGGGTCTGAATCACAAAGCTGTCACAGGCAGCCAAAATACGGTAGGGGCGTTCCTTGAAGCTACTGATACGGCATAGCGTGTCGGATAGCATCATACCAAATCCGCCTGCGTAAATTTCCTCTTCGACAAAAAGGACGGGGATGGGGGCAGGAGGCAGGAGGGGCAAAATCGCCTCGGCCAATTTGTCGTATGGCTTAATGTACTCGCAAAGCACCATGCCAACGGTAAGTCCTCGCTCCCGTGCCAATTCGCAGGCGCGGAGGGCTTCTCCTGTGATGCGGCCATGGGTTATGATGACACCGTCAAGGGTATCGTCAAGGGTATAATTGGCTCGAATGCTCACATCAGTAGGATTTCCTTCGGGATAAAAAGCCTTGAGAATACGGATGTCTTCGCCTCCGTTGGGGTAACGGATGGCGGCGGGATGACCTTCTTGCAACGCTTTTCTGACCGACAGGGAAAGCCCTTCAAAGGTGACGGGGGTGTAAATGTCGATACCGGGGATTTCCGACAAGAAGGCTACGTCAAATATACCGTGGTGGGTGGCACCATCAGCGGCGCTGAGACCTGCTCTGTCAATGCACATGAGCACGGGGAGTTTTTGCAGAGCGATATCATGAATGATTTGGTCATAAGCGCGTTGCATGAAGCTGGAATAAATGGCCGTGACGGGCTTTAGACCGTTGGCGGCCAATCCGGCGGCAAAGGTCAAGGCGTGTTCTTCGGCGATGCCTACGTCAAAGAACTGGTGAGGACAAGCCGCGCGGAAAGACTCTAAGCCTGTGCCCTCGCTCATACTGGCGGTAATGGCACAAAGGGATTTGTCTTCTTGTCCCAACTCGGTCAGGATCTGCCCTAAATGCACCGAGAAATTTTCTTGGGGAGCGGCGCCGCCGGGTGCCATGCCGTGATAGAAGCCCGGGTCGGCCTCGGCAGGTGCGTATCCCTTACCCTTACGGGTCTTGATATGTACCACACAGCTTTCAGGCTGATTCTTAGCCTCGGTGAGTAGCCGTTCTACGGCCTTGTAGTCATTGCCGTCGGCGGGGCCCAAATAATACAACCCCATATCCTCAAAATAGTTACTGCCATACAAGGCATTTTTGAATGTTTTTTTAAGATTGACCAGCCCCCGGAACATGGCTTTCCCGACCAGAGGAATGTGGGTTAGGATTCGCGCGGTTGTCTTTTTGGCTTTGAAATATCCTGCCTTGCGGCGCATTTTGGACATATGCGTGGCAAAACGCCCCACATTTTTGGAAATGGACATTTCATTTTCGTTGATGATAATGATGAGCCGCAGATGACGGGAGACGTTGTTCAAGGCCTCGTGAATCATGCCGCCTGTGAAGGCACCGTCACCCACTACAGCCAAGGTGAAAGCATCCGATCCCTTGAGTCGATCTCCTTTGGCAAAACCCAAGGCGGCAGACAAGGAAGTCGAGCTGTGACCTGCGCCAAAGCAATCGTATTCGCTTTCGCTACGCTTGGTAAACCCTGAAATGCCTCCGGCGCGGCGCAGGGTAGAGAAGGATTCGTAGCGCCCTGTCAGGAGCTTGTGGACGTAACTTTGATGACCCACGTCGAAAATGAAGTGGTCATGAGGGCAGTCAAATACACGGTGCATGGCCACGGAAAGTTCCACGACACCTAAATTGGAGGCTAAGTGTCCTCCGTTGCTGGTGACAGTTTCTACCAGAACCTGTCTTATCTCCTCACAAAGAGCAGGCATTTGATCTTCTGACAATGCCTTCAGGTCTTGGGGGGAGTGAATCCCCGGAAGCAGAGGGCGAGCTTTCGCCGGCATAGAAGTATTTTTTGCTTTCTTACGGTTCATATGCCTTCTCCTTTCGGGCTAATTTTCAATCCAACCTTTATTTTACCACAAATTTATGAACGTATTTTGTACTTTTTCTGTTTTTCTTTGTAATTTTTAAAAAATGCAAAAGCTCCGGCAGCTTAAGCTGACGGAGCTTTGTTGTTTGTTGGGGCTATTCTGCGGTGATCCGCTCTGAGATCAAGCGATACACAGCCTGTACATTGTCAATGTACAGAAAAGATGTTTCCTGGCTTTGGCTACTGTCATAGCCCACGGTATATCGCCTGCTGTAACGGCCGTTGTAGTGGCCATCGTAGTAAAGTCGATGGGGAATGAAATGGATGGTACCCGTATTCCCTTGTACATGGCTCATACTGATGCTTTCCAGCTTGGAGAAGGCAAACTCGGTGCAATTTGTTCCGCGGGTGCCGTGGATCAAAATCAGCGCCCGTTTGTTGGTCACGGCGTAGGTCGTCCGTTCCATACGGTTGCGGTTGCCAAAAAACGTGATGTAGGCGAACACACAGCCAAAAGCCACGAAGGGCAATCCAAAGAGGCCGAAAAGTCCTCCGGCAGAGGTTGCCAAGGCCGTCCAAAAAATAGCAAAGCCCAGCCAAAAAATGATGAAAACTCCGGCAAACAAATTCGGGCGAGGCTTTCGGCTTCTGCATGGCTTATCTATCCACAGAAGCTCCTCATCGGGATGAAGATAAGGCTGAATCTCGGAACGAAGAGAGGGATCTCCGTTGGAACCGTAGAAGGTGTAATCCATGGATTACCTCTTGGCGGCCATCGCCAGCTTGGCTTTTTCCACGATGCGGGAGGGGGTAAGTCCGTATCTTTTCAGAAGCGGGGGCACCTTGCCGGAACGGCCAAAGGAGTCCATCACACCCACGCGATGCACGGGAACGGGATAGAGTAGGGAAAGAGTTTCGGCTACGGCGGAGCCTAGACCGCCAATGACGCTATGCTCCTCGGCGGTGACCACCGCACCTGTCTCCCGGGCGGCTTTTTCCAAGAGCTCGCTGTCCAGCGGCTTGATGGTAGCCATGTTGATGACACGGGCGGAAGTGTTCTCGGCGGCCAAAATTTCTGCGGCTTCCAATGCCATAGAAACCATAAGTCCTGTAGCTACGATGGTTACGTCGGTGCCGTCGCGCAGAACCTCGCCCTTGCCCAAGGTAAAGGTATAGCTTTCGGGATCGTGGATCACGGGAACGGCGTAGCGACCAAAGCGCAGATAGCAGGGGCCCTCGTGCTCCAGAGCAAACTTGATAGCCGCCTCAGCCTCCACCGCATCGGAGGGATTGATGACCAGCATACCGGGCAGGGTACGCATGAGGGCGATATCCTCGTTGCACTGGTGTGTGGCACCGTCCTCGCCTACGGTGATACCCGCATGGGTCGCGGCGATCTTCACGTTCAGATGGGGGTAAGCCACGCTGTTGCGGATCTGCTCAAAGGCACGGCCCGCGGCGAACATGGCGAAGGAGGAAGCGAATACGGGCTTGCCTGCCGCGGCCAATCCTGCGGCAACGCCTATCATATTGCTCTCGGCAATGCCGCAATCAAAGAAACGGTCGGGGAAGGCTTTTTTAAAATAAACGGTCTTGGTGGCTTCTGCTAAGTCAGCATCCAAAACTACGAAATCATGGGTTTCACCCAAGGCAACCAAGGTCTTACCGTAGGTTTCGCGGGTGGCAATCTTATCTCCGATTTTCATGTGTGTGTCCCCCTTTCTTACAGTGCGGCCAAAGCATTATTCAACTCAGCCATGGCCTGTGCATATTGCTCGTCGTTAGGTGCGGAACCGTGCCACTTGACCAGGTTTTCCATGAAGGAAATTCCCTTGCCCTTGACGGATTTGGACACGATGACCGTAGGCTTGCCCTTCACAGTCTTAGCCTCGGCAAAAGCGGCTTCGATGCTGTCAAAATCATGGGCATCCATGGTGATGGCATGACAGCCGAAGGCGGTGATCTTCTCTTCAAAGGGGGCGGGGCTGACGATCTCGTGGATAGCACCGTCGATCTGCAGACCGTTATGGTCGATCACGATGCAGAGGTTATCCAGCTTGTTGTGAGCGGCGAACATGATGGCCTCCCAAACTTGACCCTCTTCGCTCTCACCGTCACCAACGATTGCGTATACGCGGTAATCTTTCTTATCCAATTTGCCGCATAGTGCCATACCGCAGGCGGCGGAAATACCCTGACCCAAAGAACCGGAGGTCATATCCACCCCCGGGGTTTTTTTCATGTCGGGATGACCCTGCAGGTAGGAATCAGCTTGACGAAGGGTTTTGAGATCTTCCACAGGGAAGTAGCCCTTGAGTGCCAATGTCGCATAGAGGGCGGGGGCGGCGTGACCCTTGGACAGCACTAGACGGTCACGGTCGGGATTCTTAGGATCCTTGGGATCCACCTTCATTTCGGTAAAATACAGATAGGCCAGAATATCCGCAATAGACAGAGAACCGCCGGGATGTCCGGCGCCGGCGGCGTGTACGCCTTCAATGATACCCATGCGGATTTGCGTGGCAATTTTCTTGAGATCTATCATACTGGTTTTTTCCATCGGTAAGGTTCCTTTCAATCTTTTATCATGTCGCGTTATAGGAGCGATCAAAAAATACCAACTTACATTTATTATACATATTATACACGGATACAAGGCGTTTGTCAAGATTTTCATTGTTAATTAGCGGATATTTTAACATGATTTCGGCGGAGGGGATAAATATTGAGAAAAATCGACGAATGTTCATAATGCGTTCAAAATAAAGGGTTATAATGTTTCTAAAGACCGGCGAATGAAGGGAGGGGAAACCGTGAGGGTATTCCGCAAAATATTTTCCCGCGTGGTAATTTTCAGTTTGGGTATTTTTCTTCAGCTTTTGTGGCTGTTCTTTTTGATGTTCAAGCTAAGCGAATATTATTTTCCCATCGCCCTCTTTTTGAACCTCATCAGTCTCATCGCGGTACTTTTTATTCTCTATCGCCCGGGTAATCCCATGATCAAAATGGCGTGGATCGTGCCGATTTTGGTATTCCCGCTGTTTGGAGGCATAATTTTTTTGATTTCCGGTGGCAAGGGGCCCAAACGGAAGTTAGCCAAGGCACTTGCCCAAAGCCAGACCCTAATCGCACCGCTCCTGCCTGAATCCCCTATCGACGATACCACTTCCATTCGCGCAGAGGATAAATACATCAAAGGGCAATGTCGCTACCTGACCAATTACGGATTCCCATATTATCAAAATACCGAGACCCGCTATTATGACAACGGCCGTGACGGCTGGTTGCATATGCTGGAGGATTTGAAGAAAGCAGAACGCTTCATTTTTTTGGAGTATTTCATCGTCAAGCCGGGTATCATGTGGGATGCGGTGTTAGCGGTGCTTAAGGAGAGAGCGGCGGCCGGCGTAGAGATCCGAATGCTTTACGATGATGTAGGCAGTATTACCTACGTATCGAGAAAATATGCCCGCGAAATGGAAACGTTGGGTATCAAGTGTGTGACCTTTAACCCGTATCGTCCGGTATATTCGGTGGTCATGAACCACCGCGATCATCGAAAGATTATGGTGATCGACGGGCATACCGCTTACACGGGCGGCATCAATTTTGCTGATGAATATATCGGAGAGGATCTTCGCTTCGGAGAGTGGAAGGACAATGTCCTCCGGCTGCGTGGTGAGGGTGTGCGCTCTATGTGTATCATGTTCTTGCATATGTGGAACGCTCTGCGTCCCACGGACACCACCGAGGCTATGCGGCAATATATGCCTCGTTCCGAGGATATTTCGGATATTCGTTGCAGCGGCGTGGTACAACCTTACGGAGATTCCCCCGTGGACAGCGAGCCTATGGCCGAAAACGTATATCTGAACATCATCAATCAGGCTGTGGATTATCTTTATATTGTCTCCCCGTACGTCATCATTGACACGGAAACTAATCGAGCCCTGTGCCTTGCCGCCAAGCGAGGAGTGGACGTGCGGTTGATGGTGCCCGAGATCCCCGATAAAAAGATGATCTATCACCTGACCCAATCCTATTTCCCGGAGCTCATTGAAAGCGGGGTGAAGATCTTTAAATTTACCCCCGGTTTTGTGCATTCCAAGGTCTTCGTGGCAGATGACCGTCTGGCGGTGGTAGGATCCATCAATACTGACTATCGCTCCCTGTATCTCCACTTTGAAAACGCTTGCTTGCTGGTGGATCATCCTGAGATTCCCGCCGTTAAGAAGGATTTTGAGGATACCTTCCCCCGTTGCGAGCTGGTCAAGCTCAAGGAGCGCCGGTTCAACCTCTTTTATGATGCCTATTTGAGTGTGCTTAGATTGTTCGCGCCCCTGCTGTAAGCAGATATCTCCTGTCGGATGACCGATGGGGGGAGCTTGTGACTCGCTGATAGAGATAGATTATCACGGAACGCTTGATGATTTTTCGAAAATATACCAAGTTCCTAATGATTCATGGGGGGCGGAGAGGGAATTAAGCCCGATCAATCGAATTCTGAAGTGTGCTACGTTGTATGCACGGATCAAAGAATGAACCTCACCTACTTTGGAAAATTAGTCCTTCCATTTGAAAAATAAATAGGGAAACAAGGGAGAAAAATATGAATCACCACAAAATAAAAATCGGCATCGCGGGCGTCCGCGGTCTCTCCACCGTTATGGGCTTCAACGCCATGGCGAATACCGAAATTACTGCCCTCTGCGATCTGGACGAGGACGTCCTCAACCGCGAAGGCGATAACCTGCATATTGAAAAAAAGCACCGCTATCGTATCTTTGAGGATATGTTGGAAGCCGACCTCGATGCCGTGGTGATCGCTACCCCCATGCAATGCCACGTGCCGCAGGCTATTGCTGCCTTGGAGGCCGGGAAGCACGTTTTGAGTGAAGTCACCGCAGGTGTTACCATGGATGAGCTGTGGTGGCTTTGCGAGACCGTGGAAAAGTATGGCAAGACCTATATGATGGCCGAAAATTATATGTATACACCCCAAGTACAGCTGGTCAGCGAGCTTGTCCGTCGCGGAATGTTCGGTGAATGCTACTATGCCGAAGGAGCCTACCTCCATAACATCAACGGCCTTTTTACCTATCCCAACGGCAAGACCTCCTGGCGCTCCTTTTGGCAATGCGGTAAACGGGGGGCTTTCTATCCTACCCACTCTTTGGGACCTGTGATGCAATGGTTCCCCGGAGATCATGTTGCTGAGATCTCTACCTTCTCCCCCGGCGTTTATAACCCATACGGCCTCAAGCAGGACAGCGGCACTACCACTATGTGCCGATTGGAGAGCGGCAAGCTGGCGCAGATCCGCGTGGATTGTGTTTCTCCCCGTCCGCACAATATGACCCACTATCTGTTGCAGGGGACGCGGGGCTGCTATCAGTCAGCCCAAGGCTTTGGTGATCAGGACAAAATATCTTTCGTTAGCGAGACCAACCCCGATTCCTGCATGACGTGGCAGGCTCTTGCTGAATACAATCAATACCTTCCCGAGCGTTACCTCAAGGCCACCGCCGAGCAGGCAGGCGCGGGTCACGGCGGCGGTGATTTCTTCCTCGTGGAGGACTTTGTCAATGCCATCGTTACGGGGGATGCCCCCATCGTGGACGTCTATACTGCCTGTGAATGGACGGCGGTGGGATTGCTCTCCGAGCTGTCGGTGGTCAACGGCGGTCGTACCATGACTATGCCTAAGTTCCGAAAGGGAGCTAAATTGGAGGAGAAGATCATCAAGCTGTGACGCTGTTTTGAAGTTGCGAATGTAAACATTCTTCTGATAGACTTGTATTCGTCGGGAAAGTGTGATATACTTATAAAAAGTACCGGAAGAATGTGAAAGGAGGCGAGTAAATGCACCTTGCGGAATCAGGAGAAATGTATCTGGAAACTATATATATTCTGTCCCAAAAAAAGAACGCGGTTCATTCGGTGGATGTCAGCGAGTATATGGGCTATTCTAAGCCCAGCGTTAGCCGCGCCATCGGACTTCTCCGAAATGCGGGCTACGTGGAAATGGCTGAGGATGGCGCTTTGTCCCTAACATCGGCGGGCTATCAAAGGGCCGAGAAGATTTACGAGCGCCACACGGTTTTGACGGATTTTCTCGTATGTTTGGGGGTTGATCCGGAGACGGCATCAGAGGATGCCTGCAAAATGGAACACGGGATCAGCGACAGATCTCTTATGGCCATTAAGGCTTTTGTAGAGCGCCAATGAATCACATAAAAAAGGGTATCTGCCATGGGCAGATACCCTTTAAGTTTTTGTTGAGCAACCAATGGAAAACGGAGATCAGCTGAGCGCTCGGTGCAGGATGCGCAGGGTTGCTTCATCCGTCACCTTTTCGTTGGCGATGATTACCATACCGTTTTCGCAGATGGTCACGGCTTTGCCTGCGGCAGCCACCAGCTCGTCAGCCTTGACGTAAGTGACACCGTAGTGGTTGTAGGTAGTCTCTCCCTCACAGGAAATCCCCAGCACGTTTTCCACAAAGGAAACAGGCAACCAGAAAGCCTCGTTGGAGCAGAGCAGGGTAGCTAAGGTGTTATCTTCAATCAGACGAACCTGTTTCTGACCCACAAATGCGTTGTAAGAACGGGAGCGGAGCACGATCATATCACTCGTGATGCACTCGGGCACTTTAGTGGCAAAGGCGGTGGGCTCCAGCGTGAAGCGATAATTGAAGCGATCATTGGGAGCCGCGTCACCCAAATCCATGAACTGCATGATGTCGCCGTATGCGACGGAATTGTCGGCCCATTTGAAATCTACGGTTCCGGTAAAGTCCACCAGTGCACGGTGAAGCTTGATCTGTAGGACGTTGCCTTTCAACGTGTAGAGACCGCTACCCACGGTTTCCATCTTCCATTCGTCTGTACCGATGAATTTTTCCACTGAGACAAGTGTGCCGTCTTGGGCACGGTTGACGATGAAATCATACCCGTACCAACCGGTATCGTTGTTGCAATCCGCATCGATGAACAGATTCATCCAGTTGGGGGTTTTGGCGTCATTGGTGGTGATGTCATCAGCACATTCAACGTAAAAGTAGATAAATTCACTGTCGGTGGAGACTTTGGCGGTGACGATGTCGTTTCGTCCTGTGTAGTTCTCATAGAAGCCATACTCATAGCCGCCCACGTGACCGGGGGATTTACGGTGGGTGATATCACCCTCGTAGTCGCGGAACTCGGGGCCTACGGCGTACCATTGACCCACGGAGCCGTGAATGTCAATGGCCCATTGGCCGAAAGCAGATTCCACTTCGCGGGTGCCTCTGTACTGACGAACGTAGTTGACGGTCTGGTAGAAGTAGTTATCTCCAAAGCCGCCCTTCATGGGCTCCAGATCACGGGAATATTCGGGGTTGAATTGGTCCACGAAATAAGTGGATTCTTTTTTGCTGGGATCTTGGGAAACGATGTATTCATTGGCAATGGTCTGGCCTACGCCGGCGGCACCGGCACCGGCACCCGACCAACGGCCGGCGATCCACTCGTTCCAGCCTGTGATCATCATGACGGTGGGGTGATGCTTCATGGCTAACTTAAAATGCTGCTCGTACATAGCACCTTGGCCTGTGGTGGTTTCCATCAGGGCAAAGCCCATGTCCCATTTGCCGGTATAAGAGGGAATACGTCCGTTAAAGCTACGACCGCCGTTGGTGCCCCAACCGCCGTTGGCACCGTATCCGCACATGACGATGATCTGCTCGCGGCGACCTTCCCAATCCTTACCCATATGCTGAGGATATAGGTCATTCCAGGGCCAACAACCTGCACCGCCTCGGTTGGTGTACCAATCGTGACGGGTGTATGCCCAAGAAATGCGGTGAGAGAAGAATTCTCTTTGCTCTTCTGTCATTTCCACGTCACCTGAGAACATAATGAAGGGCTTACCTTCCCAATAGAACCAAAGATCTTCGTAAAGACCCTTGGAATAGATTTTATCCCAAAGCTCGTTAAACTCTGCCGTAAAGCCGCCGCAGATGAAGCACAGCTTAGGAACATCGTAGCCCTCCTGCTTGACCTCTTCCCAAACCTTAAAAAGAGCCATGACGGTACGCTCGTGGATGTTATTATTGGTGGTATCAAAGAAAAGGAAATCAATGCCTGCTTCCGCGAACATATAGGCGTGCTTGCGGAGTACCCATTCGTCATTGGAGGAATAGTAGCCGAAGTATGGCTCGGCCCAATAGTGAGGATGGCCCTCGCCGCCTACCTGCATTTCCTCCCACAGCTTGTCGATGCCACCCTCAAGATACGCTTTGTAATGGTCGGTGGCACCGATGGGGTTGAGATAGTCTTGGTCAGCATCTCTCCAAAGGAAGTAGAACATACCTACAACGGAATCGTCAGCGGTTTTGGCATCTGTCGGCATGGAGCGTCCCACGTCATCGGTGGCCGTCCAAGTGTCAGCCAATACATCGCGGTTAGCAGGAAGAATACCGTTATTGTTGCTGTCGGTAGTGTCGTAGGTGTACTCCGGCAGGATGAGGTCGGTGGTTATGGTGTAAGTAGCATCCTTAGGTGTGTCCGAGGGGAGGAGTGCCTCTGTTTCGGAAGGAGCTGTTTCTGTCGGATACTCTGTGGCGGGAGCTTCTGTAACCGGATTTTCTGTCGCGTCGGAAGTTTGAGCGGTGTTACAGGAGACTGCGCCGAGGAGCATCAAAAAAGCCAAAAATGCGGCGATACCGCGCAGATGATCGTTGTGCTTCATGGGTTACCTCCATACGAATAATGGTGAGTTTATTATACATGAACTTTGCTGAATTGTCAATGATGTTTTGAACTCTCGACGAAATATTGTGAGAAATGCACAATTTCTCCCCAAGGAATTTCCGCAAAAAAAACTGCAAAATTTCATTTGCCTACTTGCATATCTCGGTAAAATAGTATATAATATATTGTATATCATACGAATGATGGGTCATTCTGTGATCCCGAAAGGAGCATTTGCGGTGTGTGAAATTCTTTTGGAGCGCTCTCTTCGCGGAGCTCATTGTGTGATCTTGGGCTATGGTGTCTCAGGTAAGCCTTTGCTCCCTTATCTCAAGGCCCACGGGGCAGGGAAGATCACCGTCAGAGACAAACGTACCTTTGACAATATGAAAGCATCGGGAGAGGCGGATGCCGTTCTGTCCGCAGGCGCTGAGCTGGTATGCGGGGAGGACTATCTTCAAGACTTGACAGGAGACATTATTTTCCGATCCCCGGGTTTCCGTCCTGACCTTCCTGAGATTCAGACAGCCGTACAAAATGGAGCTATCCTTTCCTCGGAGATGGAGTTGTTTCTGTCTGTGACCCCTGCTACGGTTATTGGCATCACGGGCTCTGACGGAAAAACCACTACCACCACCCTCATCTCAAAATTCCTCGCCGCCGAGGCTGAGATCACGGGGCGTGGGAATGTGTATCTGGGGGGCAACATCGGCACCCCTCTTTTGCCAATGGTTGATGATATGACGACTGACGACTTTGCCGTGGTGGAGCTATCCAGCTTCCAGCTCATGACAGCGGATAATCCTGTTCACCGCGCGGTGGTCACCAATATTACCCCGAATCACTTGAACTGGCACATAGACATGGCCGAGTACGTAGCCGCTAAGACGCGTATCACCACAGGCAACCGCATCACCCGTGCCGTGCTAAACGCAAGGGATAATTACACCAAAGCCATTGGACAAACTTTGGCCTGCCCCATCGTATGGTTTTCGGCATACGATATCTCCTATCCCCCCCTCCGTCAAGGAGATCAATGTCTCTTTTTGAGGGACGGCTCTATCTGCGTCTCCGACGGTGAGGTGGAAACATCCCTTTTGGCTGTATCGGAGATCCGCCTGCCAGGTAAGCATAATATTGAAAACTACATGACCGCTTTGGGGGCTGTGTGGGATCTTGTGTCTCCCGCTGCTATCAGCAAAGTGGCATCAGCGTTTACAGGCGTACCTCACCGCTTGGAGCTTGTTCGTGAGAAGGATGGCGTATACTATTACAACAGCTCCATTGATTCCAGCCCTACCCGTACCTGTGCCGCCTTGTCGGCTCTGCGTGAAATGCGGGAACGGCAGGGAAGAAACCCCGACGGCTCTCTCAAGGGAAAAGACCCCTTGGTCATTTGTGGCGGTCAGGATAAGCACGTACCATTCGATCCTTTGGCCGAAGGGCTTTGCAATATGGCATCCCGCGTCATCCTCACGGGTGAGGCGAGAGACCAAATCATGGAAGCTCTTCATCACTGTCTTTCCTATGACCCCCAAAAGCTTCCCGTCACGGTCATTCCCGACTATCGGGAGGCCATGAAAACGGCCTGCGCAATAGCCACCCCGGGTGATACGGTCCTCCTGTCTCCTGCCTGCACAAGCTTCGACGCGTTTAAGAATTTTGAGGAGCGGGGCGAGGTGTTTCGTGAAATCGTGCGGGAGATGTGAATGCAGAAACGAAAAAACTCCATGAAAGGACAAAAATACATGAACTTAAAAGAAATCATTCTGTCGCTGTGCGGCCTGATGTCGGTCAGCGGCAACGAAAAAGTGGCTTCCAAGGAACTGGATGCCATCGTAGGCTCGGTGTTCGACGAGCACAAGGTCGACCCCATGGGCAACCATTTGTTCATCAAGAGATGTGGCCGTGAAAACGCTCCCATGATTTTGGTGGACACCCACTTCGATGAGATCGGCATGATGGTCACAGGCATCAAGGAGGGGGGATTTATTACCGTCACGAACGTGGGCGGTGTGGATACCCGCATCCTTCAGGCGGGTGAGGTCACCATCTATGGCAAAGAGCCTGTGTATGGCGTCTTTACCTCTACGCCTCCCCACTTCAGAAAGCCCGGTGAGTCCGACAAGCTCTCTCCCATGGATCAGCTGTATATCGACACGGGCTACACCAAGGAGGCATTGGAGGAGATCGTTCCCCTTGGCTCTCCTGTTGGCTTCAAGCCCGTCTATGGTGAGCTGATGAATAGCCGGATTTACGGCAAGGCCTTTGACGATAAGGCCTGCGGTGCCTGCGTTGTATGGGCGCTGTCGGATATTCCTGCTCATGAGCTGGCAGGTGACGTTTGCTTCCTGTTCTCCGCTGAGGAGGAAGTAGGATGTCGCGGTGCCGCTCCCGCTGCCTTTGGCATCAGTCCCGACTATGCTATGATCATGGACGTGACTCATGCCGCCGTTCCCGAGGTCAAGGACAGAAACCTTTCTCCCTTTGACAGCGGTGTAGTGGTGGAGATCGCGGCTGCTACGGATCGCAATCTGACTCTCATGGTCAAGGATCTGTGCGATCAAGGGGGTATTCCCTATACCATCCAAGCCTGCCCCGGCAGTACGGGTACCAACGCCAACGTGATGGGTCTGGTGGCAGAAGGTATTCCCACAGTACTGTGCAGTCTCCCTCTCAAGAGTATGCACTCTGCCGCCGAGGTCATCAGTCTTAAAGATGCAGAGGCTCTTGGCAACCTGACGAAAGCATTTGTCACATCCAAAGAGATCGCGGAGGTGTATGCAAAATGAAATATAATGGCATTGAATTGATCAGACATTTGGCTTTGGCCTTTGGTCCCACGGGTCGTGAGGATGTGGTACGTGACCTCATCGCGGAGCAGATCGAAGGAGATTGTGACGGCTACTGTGAAGACAGAGTGGGCAACCTCATCGCGAAGGTCTGCGGCCGCGGCCTTGACTACAATCCTGAAAATCCTCAAAGACTCATGCTCTCCGCCCATATGGACGAGGTGGGCTTTATGATCCGCCAGATCACCGACGAGGGTTATCTCAAGTTCGGTACCCTGGGCGGCATCGACCCCCGCGTGCTGTGTGGCCGCGGTGTGACTATCTATGGCAAGAATGACGAGGCCATTTATGGTGTCATCGCTTCCAAGGCCATCCATATGCAGACGGCTGAGGAGCGCACCAAGGTAACTCCTTCGGACAAGCTTTATATTGACATCGGTGCGTTGGATAAAGAAGACGCTGAAACCAAGGTCGCGGTTGGTGATTGCGCCACCTTTACCTCCGACTTCGTTACCTACGGGGAAAACGGGAAGTATATAAAGAGCAAGGCATTAGATGACCGTTGCGGTTGTGCCGCACTCATCGAAACCATGCGTTATCTCCACGATGGCACATTTGATCTCCCCTTCGACGTGTACTTTGCCTTCACCCGTTGCGAGGAGATCGGTATTTCGGGTGCCGTGGTAGCCGCCAATACGGTGGCTCCCGATTATGCCATCATCATGGAAGCCACCGCGATCAATGATTTGCCCGGTGTCAGCGGTCCTGCCCGCGTGGCGGCTTTGGGCGGCGGCGGTGTGATCTCCCTTGTGGACGGAGGCACCATCTATGACAGAAGCTTTGTCAATTACGCGTTGCAAACCGGAGAAGAGAAGGGCATTAAGTGCCAGATCAAGCAGTATACTTCGGGTGCCAACGATGCCCGTGTCATTCAACGAAGCCTCACGGGTGTCCGTGTGCTGGGTCTGTCCCTGCCTACCCGTTATATCCACTCCGCTTCCAACGTCAGCACCTATGAGGATTATGAGGCCTACCGCGATTTGGTCATGGCCATGCTGAGAGAGTGGAAGTTGAACTGAGACCACACCGGTAAATTGTTGTTTGTAGGGGTACGGTCGGGGGAAACTTTTTGCAAAAAGTTTCCCCCATCCCCCCTTCAAAAACTCTTAAAACAAATTCATATTTATGAAAGTTTTTAGAGTTCCAAGAACCTTTTTTCAAAAAGGTTCTTGGTGGGGTTCAGGGGCAAAGCCCCTGATAAACGACAATTTACATTCCCGTACCTATAAAAATCTAACCAAAACGAAAGGTAACAAAACTATGCTGAACTTAATGAAAGCCCTCACGGCTCCCCGCGCTATTTCCGGCTATGAGAAAGCCGTTTCCGATAAGATCCTGCCCCTTATTGCTCCCTACACCGATAAGGTGTGGTCCGACGCCATGGGCAACCTTATTGCTTATAAGAAAGGTACTTCTGAGAACGCAAAGAAGATCATGCTTTGCGCTCACATGGACGAGATTGGTTTCCTCGTCACCCACGTGGATGATAACGGCTTTATCCGCGTAGCACCCATTGGTGGTATCAACCCCGTGGCCGCCGCCTTTACGAACGTTACTTTCGGAGGCGGTGTTAAGGGTGTCATGGTGCTGGAGGCAGGTGTCACCCCCGCTGACATCAAGGTGGACAAGCTCCTCATTGACATTGGCGCCAAGGATAAAAAGGAAGCCGAGAAAAAGGTCAAAATCGGTGACTACTGTGCTTTGGAAGGAGGCTTTACCCGTCTCCTTGGTCGCCGCATCGCAGGCAGACCGCTGGATGACCGCGTGGGCTGTGCTGTTCTTATCAAGATCGCTGAGAAGTTGACCGAGACCCCCTGCGCCGATGATGTGTACTTTGTTTTCTCGGTCCAGGAGGAAGTGGGCGTTCGCGGTGCCAAGACCGCAACCTACGGCATCATGCCCGATATCGGCTTGGCTTACGATGTAACCGGCACCGGTGATTCCGTTGGTGCCAAGCCCATGGCTTGCTCCGTGGGAGGCGGTGCTGCCATCAAGATCAAGGATTCTTCTGTCCTCTGTGATCGCGAGCTGGTGGACGAGCTGGCCGCCGTCGCCAAGGAGAACGACATCAAGCACCAGTTTGAGATCCTCCTGGCAGGTGGTACTGATACCTCCTCCATGCAGATGACGGGCGCAGGCTGCCGCGCTGCCGCCCTCTCCATCCCAACTCGCTACATCCACTCCGGCGTGGAGATGCTGGATCTCAACGATGCTGAGGCCTGCGTTGACCTGACCGTGGCGTGGCTGAGAAAGTAAGAGGTACGCCCGGAGGAACCTTTTTGAAAGAAGGTTCCTCCGGACCACCTCCAAGAACCTTTAATTAAATGATTTTTTATTAAGGTTTTTTGAAGAGGTTCCAGGAGGAACTTTTTGTAAAAAGTTCCTCCTGGCCGTTCTCCGAATATGATTAAAAAGGACTACATATCATGCAATTTTCCGATAAAATTCTCACCCTCGCCGCCGAAGCCGAGGCGGCACTCACTCCCCATTTTGCCCACATCGACCGCGTCTCCTTTGAGAACACCCAAAAGGTCATGGACGCCTTCCGCGAGCATCGCGTGGCCATGACCATGTTCGACGGCACCAGTGGCTATGGCTACGACGATCGAGGCCGTGATACCTTGGATGAGATTTGGGCCGAGGTCATGGGAGCGGAGGCCGCCATCGTGCGCCATCAGATCGTCAGCGGTACGCACGCTTTGTGCATCGGTCTTTTCGGTATCCTCCGTC
>SVTB01000012.1 GCA_015064015.1 Oscillospiraceae bacterium
CAGTCGCGGCTGGGACCCTTAGCTACGGAGGAGGTCAGAATCTCCACGATCTCGCCGTTTTGCAGCACTCGGTCAATGGGAACGATCATGCCGTTGATCTTGGCGCCGATCATCTTGTTACCCACCGCCGAGTGAATGGCGTAGGCAAAGTCAATGACAGTAGCCCCCTGAGGCAGAGCGCGCACGTCACCCTTGGGAGTAAAGACAAATACCTCATCATGGAAGATATCAATCTTGAGGGCAGACATGAATTCCTCGGGATCGCGGGTGCCATCCTCGGTTTCAATCAAGCGGGCGATCCACTCCAGCTTCTTATCCATATCCTCCTTGGAGGTAGCGCCGGATTTATACTTCCAGTGAGCGGCGATACCATACTCCGCGATATGGTGCATTTCCCAAGTACGGATCTGCACCTCAAAGGGAATACCATCACGGCCGATGACCGTGGTATGCAGAGAACGGTACATATTGGGCTTAGGAGTGGAAATATAGTCTTTGAAACGACCGGGGATAGAATTGAACATCTCATGGATGATACCCAAAACGGTGTAACATTCCAGCTCGGTATCGACGATGATACGTAGGGCATAGAAGTCATAGATTTCGTCGAAGGACTTGTTTTGGTTAAACATCTTACGGTACATACTGTAAACCGTTTTGATACGTCCCTCCAGAGTAAAACGAATGTCGTTGCTCTCCAACCTCTCCGAAACCGTGCTTCTAACATTTTCGATGAAGTTGAGACTTTGTCCATACTTGCGCTCGATGCCTTCTCTCACCTCGGCATATCCGATTGGGTCGAGGTACTGCATACCTAAATTTTCAAGCTCCTGCTTGATTTTTTGCATACCCAAACGGTGAGCCAAAGGTGCGTAAACCTGCATGGTCTCCAAGGCCGTCACGCGACGCTTTTTGTCAGGCTTAACGCCCAAGGTACGCATATTATGCAGGCGGTCACAAAGCTTGATGAAAATGACGCGAACGTCCTTGGACATAGCCAAC
Organism: Oscillospiraceae bacterium; assembly: GCA_015064015.1. GTDB lineage: Bacteria > Bacillota > Clostridia > Oscillospirales > CAG-272 > CAMEON01. The sequence goes on from SVTB01000012.1 coordinate 1,003, forward strand.
AGCATTTTGCGCAGATTTTCAATATGCGCTTCTTCCTTGTCCTCTACCTGCAGGGCAACGATTTTGGTCAGGCCCTCTACCAGCATGGCAACATCAGGGCCAAAGCGCTTGGTGATATCCTTTACGCTGGTTTGCTCACCGCAGTCCTCTACCGTATCGTGAAGCAGAGCGGCGCAAATAGAGTCGGTATCCAGTTCCAAACCGGCGACGATCTCAGCCACCGAAATAGGATGGGTGATATAGGCTTCTCCGCTGACACGATACTGACCCTCGTGGAGCTTCGCTGCATACTCATAGGCCTCGCAGATCTTTTCAATGTCGTATTTCTTTCCTGTCGCCTTGAGAATATCTAAAAGGCGTCGGATATTTTCATGGGGTTGCGTGGTTTGTTCCATAAATGCCTCCTGGAATAGGGGATGGATATAAAAATTGTCAGGCCTCAGTTCTCTGCGCCTTCAGTTGCTGATACAGAGGAGCTGATTCCACATTGGTTTTGGGCGCCGAAAAATTCACGTCGAAGACAAACACGCCGTCACCCGATTCACGGATGCTGCAAACACCCAGTTGGTCGAGAATGCGCAAGCACAAGCGAAGCTTCACATAATTCAAAGTTCCGCCGCCTGTCTTGATGCGAGATAAAAGATCTCTTACCATAAAAGTATGATATCCCAAGCGCGCATCTCCTCGCAAGAGGGTATAAACGCAAGCAATATCGTCCCGAGTGGGCATCACATTTTCAGAGGGAGAGAGGATAGCTCCCGCAATGATTTCTTTGAACCGATTTTCTTCGATATGACAAGCGCGGATGTAATCCTCGGACATACGCACGTCCTGCAGAATCATTTGCAGACTGCGAACACCTTGATACTCATTGATATTCAGTTGGAAGAGCACATCAGCGGTATCTCCCACCACCACAGGTAGGCGGGATGCGGGCATTCCGAACCATACGGCCTGCATCATGTAGCCGTCGGCATACAGCGCAAGCTTGGTATGTTTTCCGTTGCCCATAGGGATTACCTTCTGCACCACAGCATTTTTCAGCATAAACACGGGCTGTGGATTGGATACGCCAAAGGGCTCTAAGACTTCAATTTCCTGTGCCAGCGTCATGGTCAGCTCTTCCATACGCACCTCGCATTCGGCTTCATAGCGCACGGCTGTCATTTCGGGAGTCAGATATTGGCTTGCGTATTCGTTAATCTTTTCACGGAAGGCCTGTACGTTGCCACGACGCACGGTCAGACCCGCAGCCAACTCGTGACCACCAAAACGGAGGAGAAGCTCTCTGGAATCTGCCAAAGCATCCACCAAATTTAGACCTTTGACACTACGCCCCGATCCCTTTCCGATATCGTCCTCCGAAGGATCGGCCATCACAGCGCCGTCAAAGGAGATCAGAATTGAAGGAAGTCCATACTTTTCAGTGATACGAGAGGCTACGATGCCCACGATTCCCTGAATCCAGCCATCGTCCTCCAGTACGAGGACACCGGGAGGGTTGGCAGCCTCGGCCAGTTGGTCTTCGATCATGCGGTAAGCCTGCTCGGCGATACGGTTTTCCTCGGCTTGGCGTTGTGTATTGATACTGCACAGCTCTTCTGCCAAGGGAATTGCCTCAGCTTCAGAGGAAGCCAGTAAGAGATTCACAGCCTTCATGGCATGAGAAATACGTCCCGCGGCATTGATGCGGGGCGCGATGCCATAGCCCACCAAGCCCGCATTGACCTTGCGGCGGGGTTTGGCCGCTGCCACACCCGAAGCAGGACGAACCGTACCATTGCCCGAAATGGCATCCAGCAATGCCTCCAAGCCGGGGCGCTTGGTATGTTCCAATGCAGTCAGACCGCGAGAAACGATAAAACGGTTTTCATCACACAAGGGCATAACATCTGCAACGGTGCCAATGGCAACCAAATCAATAAATTCTCCACCAATCTGTGCAAAAGCGGCTTCTTTGGACAAGCCGTATAATCCTGCCTCGCAAGCGCAGATCAATTTAAAGACCACACCAACGCCTGCCAATTCCTTAAAGGGATAATCGCAATCCGGGCGGTGGGGGTTGACGACAGCCACACATGAGGGCAATTCGTCATGACATTCATGGTGATCGGTAACCACCGTATCCATACCCAATTCACGGGCATATGCGATTTCACGGTTAGCGGTAACGCCGGTATCAACCGTGATGATAAGCTTCACGCCCGCATCAGCCAATTTTTCCATGGCAGGCATGGACATACCGTAGCCCTCCTTGGCGCGGCTGGGAATATAACTCATCACATGAGCACCCTTCCCTTCCAGATAAAGCTGCAGGGAGGTAACCGAGGTCACACCATCCACGTCATAATCACCGTAAATGGCGATCTTTTCACCTTCTCGGATGGCCTCCAGTACCCGATGGACGGCCATATCCATATCCTTCATGCGAAAAGGATCGTGCCATGCGTCTTCTCCGCAAGTCATGAACAAGCGGGCTGTTTCCGGAGTAGTATACCCACGGTTATACAACAATCGCGCTGTGACGGGTGATATATGCAAATCGGTGCCGAGACAGGTGATACTCTCATCCCGGGAGGCATTTCCCGAGGTATAGAGTACCGACCAAATACGTTTCCGTCCCGCACCGTGTATATGATCCTTCATAAGAGAATGATAATCCTTTCAATTCTTCTGTGCGCAGAGTATCAGCAGTATTTGGCGATGATCGCCTCTGCCACCTTTAAGCCGTCTGCCGCAGCACTGGTAATGCCGCCCGCATAGCCCGCGCCTTCACCGCAGGGATAGATCCCGGGGTATCCGAGGGCGCAAAAATCCTCCCCCCGCCGGATGCGCACAGGCGCGGAGGTTCTGGTTTCGGCTCCCGAAAGCACTGCCTCAGGCATAGCGTATCCGGGAAGCTTTTTATCAAAAACGCGAAGTCCTTCGGAAAGAGACGCCACCACATACGGAGGCAACACCTCTCCAAGTGATGCGACCTTAAAATGGTTTCCACCGCGATACGAGGGCAAAACGCGGGTAGGATCGGCCATAGCCTTTCCTGCCTTGTTTCCGAGAAAGTCTCCCACCGTCATCACGGGTACATCATAATTTTTTCCACCCGCGACAAAAGCGGCTCTCTCAATCCTGCGTTGAAATTCGATGGCACCCAAAACGTCGCTTCCATTATAGGGCTCATAGTCCTCCGGAAACACCGATACCGCCACAGCGGCATTGGAATTGGTCTGATTTCGGGCACGGTGACTCATGCCGTTGACTACCACCGTATTTTCCTCAGAGGCGGCCGCTACGACCTCACCTCCGGGGCACATACAGAAAGTATATACACCCCTTTCGCCTTTGGTGTGGGATAGATGATATTCTCCGGCACCGAGATCGGGATGCCCCGCCATGGAGCCGTACAGCATCTCATCCATATCCTGTCGCAGATGCTCGATACGAACACCAACCGACATAGGTTTGGGAATTAAGGGATATCCCTCCCGCAAAAGCATGGCATAGGTATCCCGTGCGCTATGCCCGGGTGCCAATACGATCACGCCGCAGGAAAGATCTCCGCGAGTGGTTTGGGCAGAAAAACTTCCGTCCGTCATCCGCTTGATACCGTCCAAGCGGCAACGGAACATAACCTCTCCGCCGAGCTGCGTGATAGTTTCTAACATACGGGTCACCACAAGTCGGAGCACATCGGTACCAACATGGGGCTTGGCATTCAGCGTAATATCCTCTGGTGCCCCCATATCCTTCAAGGTTTCCAGGACAAAAGAACAGCGAGGGTCATTGATGCGAGTCAAGAGCTTTCCATCGGAAAAAGTGCCGGCACCGCCCGCGCCAAACTGAATATTGGATTCGGTATCCAAAACCCCGAATTTTACAAATCGTTCCACAGAAGCCACACGGCTATCCATGTCATCGCCCCGATCAATGAGCAGAGGACGATACCCTTCCCTCGCCAGCAGATAGGCACAAAACAGCCCTGCAGGGCCTGCGCCCACCACCAAGGGCCTTGCAAGCAGGGGGGTCGTTCCCTTGGTTATGGAGAGGACATTTTCTACGTAGGGCTTGCATCCGCTACGGGCAATCGCTTCCGAAGAGAGAGTTGTTCCCTCTTTAGCCACCCCCAACACGGAGTAGACCACACGAATATCATCCCGTTTGCGGGCATCGATGGATTTTTTATAAAGTCGAAAATGAAGCGATCCGATAGGTAACCCGAAACGCTTCATTTTTTGTTTGGCTTTGTATAATACGTCGGCAGGAGACGTCCCTACGGGCACAGAGATGCCTTCAATGATGATCCCTTTGATGGTATCTCCCCCATTCTTGAGTTCATACTGCATCTTATCTCTCCAAGACACCGCCATAGGCGGCAAGCAACGCCTCCTCCGGCTCTTGGGTCATATCAGAAGTCGTATCAGCTTCGGAGACACACCCTCCCGTAGGCTCTTCTGTTGGCTGCTCGGGTGCCCGGTATGTACTTCCTTTAACGTAAAACCAAACGAGAAACGCAAAGATCAAGGAAAAAATCAACGCGCCCGGACGAAGGCGAAACTTCACCTTCTGCACCTCAATGCGTCTTTTTTCCTTTTTACCTACCTTGACAAGCTTAAAACGCGCCATATCGGTTTCCTTTCTTGCGGCGGAAACAATTTCCGCGCGACACGATCTTACTCATGAATTCCGCTTCATTTCGCGGTGTTGGCAGGTTGATCCTCGTCAGACTTCACAGAGCGAGGAGCCCTCCGCTTTAACTGTTGATCCGCCTGTAATTGACGGCGGATATCTCTTTTCTGAGCTTTTTTTCGTTCCTTTTCGGCTTTGCGCTCAGCAATACGAATGGCCTCATCAGCGTTGATATTGGTCAGCAGATGGAAGAGATCCTGGCGTAGAGCATTACGAATGACCTTTACACTTTCTTCGGCCTTCAGATCCGCCACATTTTTGTTGTAGTCCAAACGTATAAATCCGCTATTAGCAATAGAAATTCTGTGCCGCTCCTCTGATACCACCACGACTACGCAGTCGTTGCAATATTCCGTGATGCCCACAGCTGCTCTGTGCCGTGTTCCCAAATGGCTGATACCCTCCTCGTTATTGGTCAAGGGCAATTTACAGCCGGCGGCCGCGATACGATTATCGCTGATGATCACCGCACCATCGTGCAGAGGAGAACGGTTGACGAAAATATTTTTCAAAAGGGGTGTGGATACCTGCGCGTCCAGGCGGTGGCCTTTGTCCACATACTCACCCAGCTTGGTGGTACCTTCAATCACGATGAGTGCGCCGTCCGAGTCTGTCTGAGCAATTTCAATGGCGGCCTCCACCACCGCGTTGATGGTGTTGGTTACCTCGGCCTGCTCCTTTTCACCCAAAACGCGGAAACCAAAAGGGGTAGAGCCGATCTTTTCCAGCACATCACGCAATTCAGGCTGGAAAATGATAACCACCAAAACAACCCCCGCCGACATGATGGCTGAAATAATCATATGGAAAGACTGCATATCGAAAATATCACTGACGCCGTATGCCACGAATACCAAACCGACACCAATGGCCAATTTCCCTGCACGGCGGTTTTTGATGAAGGTATAGATCCAATAAAACAGTGCGGTCAGAAAAATCAAATCCAAAAGATCGCCGGGCAAACTAAAACGAGCCAGGGGACCCATTATGTATTTTTCCCGGAACTGCTCAAACCACAAGGCTATATCATTCATGCTCTTGCCCTCCTGTTCGTTGGTCTTGGCGCTCTTTCCCTTTACTTTCCATTTATTTTTTCAAAACCGCGTCCAAGATATAATTAATATATATTATAACATATCCTTATGATTTTTACAAACCCTTCACATAAGAATTCAAAAAAAATTAACTTATTTTTCGACATTTTTACAGACAAAAATAGCACCCAACCGTTTTCGTCGGGTGCTATTTGACAAAATTACAGCTCTTCGGCCATGTTCTGGATAAGACTGATGTTCAGATTACCGTTACGCTCGCGGAGCTCGTCAATAAACTGCTTTTCCTCGGCCTTGTTCTTCATGACCACACGGAAGTCCAACTCCAACAAGGTACCGTAGTCGGTAGTCTTGATGCGGTTAAGGTGGTAATATTTGCAGTACTTCTTGAGAATGGGATCGAACACGTCTGTATAATCCAAGCTCTCGGGGATGAGGATACGCAGACGCTTGCCGCGCCCGCCCGAACGATCAAGACCAATGAGGGACATAACCACGATAAACAGAAGAATCAGACCCAGTGCAATGGCGCCAAAGCCGATAAAACCGACACCGCAAGCCATGCCCGAGGCAATGGAAAGGTAGAAGTAAATGATATCGCGGGGATCTTCCACGGTGTTTCTGAAACGAATGAGTGCCAGACCGCCACCGATGGAGATGGCACGGGCGATATTACTACCGATACAGATAACGATGATGGCAACGATGGGGCCTAACAAAAGCATGGTAAACATCACAGAAGGACGCCAACCCGAGCGACGGTGAGTAAACATATACACCAGCATGATAGCGAAAGCGCAGGCGATGGCGCATCCCATAAGCGTCAGTGCGCGGCCCAGTGTAATAGTGGTAATATCGATGGTTTGAAGTATGTTATTCATAGCGGCAGTTCCCTGTAGGGCTCCTTTTTATATTTTATGTATGGGTAAAAGTTATCAATGAATAAGACGCAGATAATGTTCCTCGCTGCTTTGGGCGCAGGCTTTATCATATGTATAGAGTTTGAAATCCGTTCCGCATTTTGAAAACGTGTGGAAGGATAAGTTGAAATCACTCATAACACGGCAGAACCAAAGAGGTACCGCGCCGGCAAATTTGACTTCCAGCACAAGCTTTCCCGGAGAGAGCACGGGCTCACCGTAACGGCCTAAGGAGATATCCAAATCGTAACGGCGGGTCAGGATATCGCTGTCCAAGGTTACACGGAAGGAGGGATCGTCCTTGGCAAAAAAGGCACGGCGAAGATAACTGACATATATGCGAGGCTCCACCGTCTCATGGGAACGGTAATAGTCGATCTCTCGAAGCACCTGCTCGTCTATATAGGATAGTCCCGCAGGGTGTATACCTGTTGCAAGATAATGTTCCGCATCCCGAAGGGTCAGCTTGGTGCGACGCTTAGTGCCGACACCGTACAGCTTTTTCTTCAACTCCAAAAAGACCTTGGTATCCGCCGTAGGCACGCCGTAACTTCGGAGACGAAGCTTTTCTTTATATTTGGGAAGCGTTACCGAGGTGCGAATCACGTTGTCGTTGACGTCATCAAAATAAATATTGCTGATCATGTACGGCTCACCATTCAGGTTGTGAGAGTCATACTCCATGCGGGACAGAATGCGATCAAGGAAAGCCGGAACGTCGGAAATTTGCATAGTCGTTTTCTTTTCCATACGTTTAAAGGTGTTCACGGTTATCCATCACCTCCCATCCATCGAACTGTACCTTCTGAAATTTTATTATAACTTATAGATATGAATGATGTATGAACCACAAGAAAATTCGTGTCGAATTTTCTTTTTTTACAGGAAATCCCTTTCCTTTTGCGCCACAATTTACAGCGGCTAAATAGCTGATACGTCGCAGATACTAATCTCGGATCATTTGAAACGACCCACAGGAAGGAGTCTTATGATGAATACACCCATAAGAAAAAAGAAAATTTTATGGCTTACTTTTATCCTGATTCTCTCGCTTTCTATCGTAGCTGTGCAGATTCTCACGGTTCAAGCCGGAGGCGCCGACGCAACGGGGTGGTATTGTACAAGAGCCAAAGATCACCGTCAGCCACGCGCGGATGGCGCATTGTCCTATGTGGAGCAATATGGAGGATACTATATCGACCACCATCATTCGGATCCCAACGGTGAAGATAAGGTGGTATATCTGACCTTTGACGCGGGGTATGAAAACGGCAATGTCGAAAAAATTTTAGATGTGTTAAAATCCGAAGAAGTACCGGGAGCTTTCTTTATTTTAGGGCATTTGGCCAAGGCTCATCCCGAATTGGTGCGGCGTATGGCCGAGGAAGGCCACTTGGTTTGCAATCACACGTATACCCACAAGGACATGACCGGAAACGGCATCCGTCTTCTCGCAGACGAAGTCACTCGCCTGGAGGATGCCTGTCAAGCGGCTTGCGGGGTAACGGTAGCTAAATTTTTCCGTCCTCCGGAAGGAAAATTTGACCGTGCCATGTTAGAGGAAGTACAGCGATTGGGTTATAAGACCATTTTTTGGAGCTTTGCATATGCGGATTGGGACAACCAAAAGCAACCTGACCCCGTATCGTCCAAGAAAAAAATTTTAGACAATATTCACAACGGGGCCGTCATTCTACTGCATCCCACATCGGCCACCAACGCCGCTATTTTGGGGGATATTATCACATCACTCAAAGCGCAAGGATACCGCTTTGGCACGCTGTATGAGTTGACGGAGGGGGCAGCGGAATGAAACGCAAATATGGGACGGCTTTCATTTGCTGTTTTCTGTCCATGATGCTTTGTATCACATCTACTGCCGCTCACACCTCCGCTTGGGACAAAGCGGGAGGAAACAGTATCCAAGAATCAATGCCCTCCGAAACAGAAAAGGATATTATTTTTTACAAAAAGGCTAATCAACGCATGGAAATCGCCCTAACCTTTGACGATGGCCCTCACCCCTATTATACCCCCATCATCCTGAAAATTTTAGAGGAATACGGCATCAAGGCAACCTTTTTTATGATTGGCGAAAATATTAGCTACTACCCCGCCGCCGCCGAAGCGGTGCTTGCCGCAGGACATGAGATTGGCAATCATACCAATCACCACAAGGGGATGAAAGCTTTGACGGACCATGAAATTCGTAAAGAGATCGAGGATTGCGAGGACGTTATTTTCTCTCTTGCCGAATATAAGCCCACCCTGATCCGCCCTCCCGAGGGGGCCATGAACGATCAAGTGCGCCGTGTCATCGGTGATCTGCGTTATCGCATCATTCTTTGGGATGTAGACACAAGGGATTGGGCGCACACACCGCCGAAAGAGATCTGCCGCCACGTTCTTCAAGAGATTGAAGCGGGGGACATCATCCTCATGCACGATTTTATCGGACACAACAGCCCCACCCCTCAAGCACTGCGATTGATGATCCCTGCCCTCTTGGACAAGGGATATAAGTTCGTAACAGTAGGGGAGCTGCTGGACGGATCGTAAATCGTAAAAAGGGGCTGTCTCAAATTTGACATTTGAGACAGCCCCTTTGATCGACGATAGGTCACCTATAAAATTCCTTTCTCTACCAGCATTTCCCCCAGCACCTCGGCGGCGAGGGCCACCAGCTCGGGACAGGGGCGCTTTTCGTAGTACTCGGTGGTGCGGGCCTCGGCCTCGCCTCCCTTTTCTCCCGAAAGTCCCGCGTTCCGTAGAATCTCACGGCAGACGATAGAGCCACCCCGGCTCCGCTCGGTAAAGCGTCGTGCCAGTTCGCGGATGTCGGCGTAGTGGCGGCTCTTGCCTTCCTTGTCGGCGGGGTCGTCGTAGCCGCAGAGCAGACCCAGGACGGCGAAGGCACCCGTGACGCCACCGCAGACCTCGCGGAGCCGCCCCATGCCGCCGCCGAAGGAGGAGCCGAGCTTGGCGAGGATTTTCTCGTCCAGGCCCGTCAGGTCGGCGTAGGCAAGAAGGACGGATTGGGCGCAGCCGTAGCCTTTGAGGAAGTTGGCACGGGCAGATTCGGCTCTTGCTATAATCTTTTTGTCCATATATCAATTCCTTTTTAAAAGTTCTTGAAAAGAGGGGGCACGGGGGAGAAAAACTTCTTCCAAGAAGTTTTTCTCCCCCGTAATCGCATATAATTATCTTCTCTTCTCGGCGATCTCCATCATGATCTCGCTGATGAACTGATCCACGGGCATGACACCCTTTTCGCCGTCCTTGCGGGAGCGGACGGCCACGGCGTTCTGCTCGATCTCCTTGCCGCCGACGACCAGCATATAAGGCACCTTCTCCTGCTGGGCGGCGCGGATCTTGTAGCCCACGGTGTTGTTGGACTTGTCCACTTCCACGCGCATACCCATCTGGGTCATGCGGTCAGCGATCTTTTGACAGTATTCGATCTCATTGTCACCCATGGGCAGGAATTTGGCCTGAACGGGAGCCATCCAGGTGGGCAGGGCGCCGGCGTAGCGCTCGATGAGGTAGGCCAGGGTGCGCTCGTAGCAACCCAGGGAGGTACGGTGGATGATATAGGGCTTCTTCAGCTGACCGTCGGAGTCCACGTACTCCATGCCAAACTTCTCGGCCAGGAGCATATCAATTTGGATGGTAACGATGGTGTCCTCCTTGCCGAACACATTCTTGTACTGAATGTCCAGCTTGGGGCCGTAGAAGGCGGCCTCGTCGATGCCCACTTCGTACTTCACGCCGAGGTTGTCGAGAATCTGACCCATGACAGACTGGGCGTGCTCCCACTGCTCGGGGGTACCCTCGTACTTGATACCGGCTCTCGCGGGATCCCACTGGGAGAAGCGGAAGGAGCAGTTCTCCAGCATACCGACAGTTTCAAGGCAATACTTGGCCAGCTCCAGACAGCCCTTGAACTCCTCCTCCAGCTGCTCGGGGCGGAGGATGAGGTGACCCTCGGAAATAGTGAACTGGCGCACGCGGATGAGACCGTGCATCTCACCGCTGTCCTCGTTGCGGAACAAGGTAGAGGTCTCGCCCAGTCTCATGGGCAGGTCACGGTAGGAACGCTTGCGGTTGAGGAACACCTGGTACTGGAAGGGGCAGGTCATGGGACGGAGAGCAAAGCACTCCTTGGTCTCATCGTCGGCATCGCCCAGGATGAACATACCGTCGCGGTAGTGATCCCAGTGACCCGAGATGCGGTACAGATCGCGCTTGGCCATGAGGGGAGTCTTGGTCAGGAGATAGCCGCGCTTCTGTTCCTCATCCTCCACCCAACGCTGGAGGGTCTGGATGACGCGGGAGCCCTTGGGAAGCAGAATGGGGAGACCCTGGCCGATGGATTCCACGGTGGTAAAGTACTCCAGCTCACGACCCAGCTTGTTGTGGTCGCGCTTGCGAGCCTCCTCCACAGCGGTGAGGTAGGCGTTCATCTCGTCCTTGGTGGGGTAGGCCACGCCGTAGACGCGCTGAAGCATCTTGTTTTTCTGATCGCCCTTCCAGTAAGCGCCCGTGCATTGGGTCAGCTTGAAGGCTTTTACTGCACCCGTAGCGAACAGGTGAGGGCCTGCGCAGAGGTCGACAAACTCGCCCTGGCGGTAGAAGCTGATGACGGCATCCTCGGGAAGCTCCTCGATGAGCTGGACCTTGTAGGGCTCGTCTCTTTCGGTCATAAAGGCAATGGCCTCGGCGCGGGGGAGCTCGAAGCGCTCGATCTTGTGGTTTTCCTTGACGATTTTCTTCATCTCGCCTTCGAGAGCCTTGAGCACCTCGGGAGTGAAGGCTACGTCGGAGTCGAAATCGTAGTAGAAGCCGTTGTCAATGGCAGGGCCAATGGTGAGCTTGGTGTTGGGATAGAGACGTTTGACAGCCTGGGCCAGGATGTGGGAGGCGGTGTGGCGGAAGACGTGCTTGCCATCGGTGTCCTCAAAGGTCAGAAGCTCCACATCGGCATTGGCATCGATGATCTGGGTCATGCCCACCAACTTGCCGTTGACACGGGCGGCAATGTGAGCGCGGGTGACCAGCTCGGCGGCGGCCGCGGCATCAAAGACCGACAGGGGGGCATCGAAATTCATAGATTTTTCTTTGAAATTGATTTGCATTGCATTTTCCTCCAAATGATTATTGAAACTTTTTTGCATTGTTGTAGTAGTAATAATATCTGGCTACCTTAAAAACCAAATTGTACAGGCAGGTTTGCATATTAGATCCGACATCGTCAAAGTGCTCATTTGTTTCAGTTACACATTCGCCGCAGAAACAGCCCTGTTTTGCATCGTAACTGATGGTAATGGATACTTTTTCTTTTTGAAGCCATATCATGAGATCCTCGGTTGAGGGAAGCCAGATACCTTCCTCTATGATCTTACGGTCTGCCTTGGACAAGGGTGAACCGTCCCACGCGCCTCCGATGGTATGTGCCATACCTTCGTAGTAGTAGACATTTCCCGGGCCATCGGTATACTTTTCATATTCCCCAAAGCTGAAATTGTAGTTGCGAAGCTTCTCCAGCATTTCTTTTGTGATAGCCATGATTACCTCTTTTGATAGGTCATTATCCGGCAGACGGCGTATGTCGGTCGGGGCATGAAACATCCCATCCAAGTAAAAATTAAACCCCGAAGGTCATAAAAGACCTCCGGGGTGCATTTCGAAACAAAACACACGGTTCCACCCGAATATTTCACTCATGGGCGCAAAGCCCCTATTTAATTTCAAACAAAAGGGCGGTATCCGTCCAAGTCTTCGCGAGGGAACTCACAGCTACTCCGCTTGCGGAGCTGTTCCCATTCTCTGTCGCTATCCCTCGGGGGACGTGTTCCTTTTGGCGGGCGGATGCCCAATGGCAGATTACTTCTTGCGGTTGTATGCAGAGCGGGGATTCATGACCTCTCGCCAATCCAAATCGCCGCGATCCAACGCCATGACCAGCACTTCAGCAGTAGCAATATTGGTGGCCACGGGGATGTTATACATATCGCACATACGGATGAGCTCATGCTCGGTTTCATCGTAAGCGGCGGTGGGGCGGGTATCGCGGAAGTACAAAAGTACATCGATCTCGTTATAAGCAATACGGGACGCGATTTGCTGCTCGCCGCCCTGCTCACCAGCCAAAAGCTTTTCAATGGTCAAACCCGTAGCTTCAGAGATGTACTTGGCGGTGATATTGGTTGCACAGAGGTTATGCTTACTGAGAATCCCACAATACGCAATACAAAACTGTGTCATGAGTTCTTTTTTTAAGTCATGTGCAATGATGGCGATTTCCATAAGCTACCCCTCTTTTCATTATTAGTCCGGGAACATCGGAACAAGCCAGTCCGAACATATGCCCAACTTCCAGTCTATTATACCATATCCTCCCCCCGTTTGTCAATGATTTATACAATATTTTTCAAAAAAAGTTTTGATTTTTGTGAATTTCATGGCTTGGCAAAGCCCCCAAAAACAGGTATAATGTTATCGTGGTATGATGTTTGCTACAAAGCATAGCCATACTATCCGTGAAAGTAACAAAATAAATTAATAAGGAAGGGTAACCTGAACATGATCAAGGAAATGAACCAATATTTGGCCGCCCGTGACCCCGAGGTCGCCGCCGCCATCGACGCAGAGCTGAGCCGTCAGCAGAACGGATTGGAGCTTATCGCTTCCGAAAACTTTGTATCCGAGGCCGTTATGATGGCTACGGGTAGCATCATGACCAACAAATACGCCGAGGGTTACCCCGCTAAGCGCTACTACGGTGGCTGCCATTGTGTAGATGTGGCTGAAAATTTGGCCATCGAGCGTGCTTGCAAGCTGTTTGGTGCAAACTACGCCAACGTCCAGCCCCACTCCGGCTCTCAGGCCAACACCGCTGTTTATATTGCCCTGTTGCAGGCCGGTGACACCGTCATGGGCATGAGCCTCGCCCACGGTGGTCATCTGACCCACGGTTCTCCGGTTAACCTCTCCGGTCTGTACTACAACTTTGTTTCTTACGGTGTTGAAGACGACACCCACGTGATCGACTACGACAAACTGGAAGCCCAGGCCAAGGAAGTCATGCCTAAGATGATCGTGGCCGGCGCGTCTGCCTATCCCCGCGTCATCGACTTCAAGCGTCTTGCCGAGATCGCCCATAGCATCGGCGCTTATCTGATGGTAGATATGGCCCACATCGCGGGTCTGGTTGCCGCCGGTGAGCATCCCTCCCCTGTGCCCTATGCTGACGTTGTCACCACTACCACGCACAAGACCCTCCGCGGCCCTCGCGGTGGTTTGATTCTCTGCAACGACGAGGAGATTGCCAAGAAGATCAACAAGGCCATCTTCCCCGGCATCCAGGGCGGTCCTTTGGAGCACGTTATCGCCGCCAAGGCGGTTTGCTTCGGCGAAGCATTGAAGCCTGAGTTCAAGGCATATCAGCATCAAGTTATTCTCAACTGCAAGGCTTTGGCTACCGCGCTCGTCGAGGAAGGCTTTGATCTTGTGTCGGGCGGCACCGATAACCACCTGATTCTGGTCGACCTCCGTCCTATGCACATCACGGGCAAGGAGATGGAGAAGCGTCTGGACGAGGTACACATCACCGTCAACAAAAATGCCATTCCCAACGATCCCGAGAAGCCTTTTGTGACCTCCGGCGTCCGTGTGGGCACCGCCGCCGTCACCACTCGCGGCCTCGTTGAGGAGGACATGAAGACCATCGCTCACCTCATGAAGCTGGTAGCCACCGACTTTGAAAACAGCGCCGCCGAGTGTCGCGCCATCGTGGCAGGTCTCTGCGAGAAATATCCTTTGTATTGATGTATATTTTTGTGGGGAACCTTCTTGCAAGAAGGTTCCCCACACCCTTCCAAGAACCTTTAAAACAAAAAATGTACAGGGATGCGAGAAACAGACCCGCAAGCATAGTCCGCGCCCCATGGGGCCCCTACCCCATTCGTGTACTAAGAGGTGAAAAAGAATCTGTCATCCGCAAAGATAGCAGGTTCTTTTTATCGTTTGGCCAACTCCGAATTTTTAAAGGCCTTCTCCCCCGTGACCTCACGGATAATCTTAATCTCGGGTGGGAAGCATACAGGTGCTTCCTCGTTTGGTAATTCCACCTCGGCGATGGCCTGATAACTCCAAAAAGGATAAACGTCGATCTCAATACAAAGCCCTTTGTAGGGCAAGCAATAGCGGGTCTTTTCAAGCGGCCGTTTATTGGGATCTGCCTCGGACAACCTTTCCTGATACGCTTCTTTGGAAATAACCGTCTCATTTTCCTCGCGGGTAACGGCGGTGATCTTACGTTTGACGGTATAAAAATATGTCACCTGATCCCCTTCCCTGCGCATCCGCACACGGCGCTCT
The DNA here is from genome assembly GCA_015064015.1 of Oscillospiraceae bacterium. Lineage (GTDB taxonomy): Bacteria > Bacillota > Clostridia > Oscillospirales > CAG-272 > CAMEON01. Next base: position 16,037 of record SVTB01000012.1, read on the forward strand.
TCTCCTTCAGAGGCAACAAGATAAGTTTGGATGATCTCACTTTTGGTCACAGCCGGATGATCTTCCAACCAAGAAATATCCGGAATTTCTATCAGATATTTTCGTTCGATTTCAAAAGGAACGGACATAAGACCTCCATACTGCGATTCTTTGTCAGAATTTGATTTGATTATGATATCCTGTCAGGATCCCTTCCCTGTAAAGGTGAGAATCGTTGGCGACTTGGAGCACATGAGGATAGACGTACTTCCCTCTCATCTCAAAGTTGATCATCGACATGGAGCTATGGCTGAAATCAAAGTGTGTGGCGAAGGTAGGATATGGAATATCCAGCATACTGCTGAAAAAGCTCATGCCGAAGCCCTGATGGGCAAAGAGTGCCACGCGGTCGTTGTTAGGAGTAACCACCTCGTAACGGGCGTTTTCTCTGTCGTGACGGTAGCCCAAGGATAGGAAAAATTCATCCACCGCGGCGTTGACCCTCTTGATGCCCGACTCAAACTTCGGGTTAGACAGCGCAGGATGCTGATACCATCGCTCGCCAAGGGCGCGCACCTCCGGAGAAGAAAAGATCTCCAGATAATCAGGATCGAAAAACACCCATGTCTTACCGTATTTCTCATGGGGAACCGTAAATTCTTCCCAGACAATCCCTTCGTCTGCCCAATTACAAACCGTAATTTCTTTACCGAGCAGCTCGCAGATGGGCTTAGCCGTTTGCATGGTACGCAAGGTAGGAGAGGCGAATACGCGATCAAGGCCAAAGAGACACAGGCGCTTGGCAAGCGCCTCAGCCTGCGCACGCCCTAAGGGTGTCAGGGAATGATCGGGGACATTCAAAGGTTCTCCGTGGCGGATATAATAAAGCAGCATGGCCTACCTCCCGTAACAATCATGGATGTATTTTATTGTAACATGAAAACAGAAGTTTGTCAACCGCGTGGGTATAATTTTGCTTTTTCCTCTATGATCCAAACGCCTCCCGCAATTTATCAATCGCCGCTTTTTCGATCCTGCTGACATACGATCTGGAAATACCCAGCTTCACAGCCACGTCCCGTTGGGTCAGGGGCGGTCTGCCGTCCAAGCCGAAACGCATGACAATGACCTGTCTCTCTCTCGGCTCCAGCTTGGTACGGACATATTTCATGGCTTGCTCGGCCTCCACAGAGCGGAAGACTTCGTCGCTGACGCATTCATCGCTACTGATCACATCCATGTACGTGAGGGGATTGCCGTCTCTGTCCACGTCGATGGTATCGTTCATGGACACCTCCGAGGTGTGTTTTTTCTCGGCGCGGAAGTGCATAAGGATCTCATTCTGGATACACCGCGCGGCATAGGTCGCAAACCGCGTGCCGGCTTCAGACTTGAAGCTATCCACGGCCTTCACCAGTCCGATGGTTCCAATAGAGACAAGATCCTCTTGATCCTTGCCCGTAGCGTAATATTTGCGAACGATGTGGGAAACCAAGCGAAGATTATGAAGGATAAGTTTTTGGCGTGCCTCTGAGGCATCTTCTCGACCCTCACGGAACTTGACAAACAGCATCTCCTCTTCAGCATGGGGCAAGGGGGGCGGAAAATTCTGAGGAACGGTAGAGACCCCTAAGATCATGTGCAAAAGGCGCAGAATGGCGGGGTTAAACAAAGCAAACATAATAAACCTCCCGGTGCAAATGTCTTACGACAGTATATGCAACGGGAGGTTTTTATCATGTGAAGCGCACTAAAAATTTCTCCAAACGCCATAAACCAGCACCACAGCCGCCATAAGAAAGTGCAAGCACAAGGGTCGTGGAATACGGCATCGGCCGTGTCTGATATAGGGAATGGACAAAGCAAGGGATAGCCACAAAAGGTAGGCGAGATACAGCGGCCAGATGGTATTATACCCCAAAGCCGCGGTGAAATCTCCTTGCAGGAGGGATGCCATGGCACGGGAGAGACCGCAGGCGGCGCAATCCAAGCCGGTCAGGAGGTGAAAAGCGCAAGGGAGTCCGAAGCCGGTATAACACACGAACAGGGCGTACCCCAAAAGCAAAAGCAATCCGCCGCCTGTGACACCCATGGCGAGACACAAACGTTTTTTCTGATGCGGATTCACGGCGACACCTCCTTCCCTGTCCTACGTATATTATAGCACATATACGGACGGATGGCAAGGGGGGTCAGGTTCTTTCCAAGAAGTTAGCAAAGGAATTTTTTGCCCAAACCGTATAACCGTAGACTTTAGAGCTGTTGTCGATAGAGCGCAGGTCGTTTCGTCCGTCATCCGGGCGCACGAAAATGGCATAGGGCACGGGATCAAAGATGACGACGGGCTCACCTTCGGTGTCATCATCACCGGGGAAGGCAAAGCCGTAGGTAGAGTACCAAGTTGCCAAGGCTACGCCTGTGGCCGGAGCATCCGAGGAAGCGGCGATAGCGGCGGTTCGGATATTCATACGCAAGCGGATCTCATGCTTGAACTGGTAGGTATTGTGATCGCAGGCGATCACCAAGCGGCGCTTCCATGTTCCCACGACAACGATGCGATAGGTCTTGGGCTTTTTATTTTCACCTACGCCGTTGGTATAGTCGGTGATGATGAGACCGAAATATACACGGCGGAAAAGCACGGATAAGTAGGGATGTCCCATATAATCATAGTGTATTTCGCCTTTGGCCTGCATTTTCTTGAGGCGTTTCAAGAATTTCCTTCTGGAAGAAAGAAGACGGATGACGTGGATCAGGATAATCAGGAGAATCACCGCCACGATGGGCCATAGGAATTCTATCACCAGCATGGCAACGCCGTACAAGACGCTATAGGCACCCCAAAACAAGGTTGCCACACCAATCAAGGACGCGCAGATCAATCCAATAGCAAACAGGATAGCTTGGAAAATACGTTTACGCAAAGAGGGGTACTGAGCGGGGTCTCTAAAATACACGCTCTGTTCCATCCATTTTTTGAAAAGGAGGTGAATCATCAGAGCGCGGATTCCCAAGGTTAAAAGAATACCGCCCAATATACACAGGGGATATCCCAAGGAGGCAGAGATTCCCGTAAACATCATTACTCGCCAAAGGGAGAGTCCCACGGGAATACCGCAGGCAACAGCCGAGATCAAAAGAGCGATCAGCCAAGAAAGACGCTTTAAAAATGGGGTACTCTCTCCTTCTTCCATGCAAAGGGAGACAAAAGCCGCGTCGTCGATACCATCGTAAAATTTCCAAAGCGCAAACATTGCGATAAAGATGGTCAAGGGGGTAAAGATCTCCACGACAATCCAAGGCAAAACCTCAAAGCTATCCATAAAATCGGCCTGTGCTTTCATGGTGTTATGTAAAATAATGTACAGTTGAATGGCACAGATCACAGCCTTCAAGGGTTGCCAAAAAACATCAATGATATATTGCTTCAATGAGCGCTTCATGGGTCACTCCTTACATAAGATCATCTTTGCGGACTTTTTTATGAACATACAGCCAAGACAGCAAATCACAGACAGCAAATACAGCTATGATGATAGCCCCCATGGCAAGATTGTAGCACAAACGGAAAAGGAAATTGGACATTCCGTTGGAGAAAAGCACAAATGCAATGAAAAGGATCATATAGGTGCCGGCAGCCAAGAGCTCAGCTCGATAGTCGATAGATTTCAGCACATATAAAAGCTCGGCTTTAGCGTTTCCCTGCCTCTCCCCCAGCGCTTTTTTATAGGCTTTTCCCTGCTCTCTGTCTTTGTATCTTTTAGAAGATGCCATCAAAAAAACGATAACTCCCGGAATACCTAAAAGAACGAGCATTTGAGCCCAAGGATAATCCTTGAAGAAATTGGCTACAGTGACAAGAACATTGGCGCCCAAAATATATACTGCAAGGAAGATAAGGACATATTTAATTCCTCGGATAAGCTTAGTAACATACAACTGGCGCATAGCGAGCTCCTTTCGGGGATAGATTTGCGGATTACGCTTTATTATAACATTATAGTGGGGTGTAATGTCAAGAGGTTTCAGAAAAATAAATTGTATTCTCCATCAATCGTTGGCTTCCATGGCGCAGTCAATGGCCAGTACCAAAGCAAGAGCATACAGCTCGTCGGCGGGATCGGCAATATCCAGCGTGTAGCAATCTCCCCAAGTATACCATTCCTTGTCAATGGACACAACAATGCGACCATCCTTGAAAACGGTATAATTATGCTCCCAAAATTCACCTTCCACGTCCCATCCTGCACCCAATACAGAGTATTTGGGATGGAAAAGCGAAAACTCCTTCACCACCTCGCCAATGAGACTTTCGGCCACATATACCCTGTAGCGTGGCATAAAGCTCATAACCTTCTGCTCAATCAACGCCACCTCTCTGCCCGAAAGATCATAAATGCGGAGCTTTTTGCCCCAGGAAAAGAGTTGCCCCTCCACGGTATACCGCGCTTCCCCCAATTCATTGGTCACGGTAAACTTATCTGCCCAGGAGAACACCTTTTCACGAATCAAAAGTCTCATAATAATACTCCTTGTAAATTTTATTCAATCGCATGATATGTTCACTTGATTGTCACATATATGATACCATAAGTTCACTTGATTGTCAATAGTTTTCCATAAATTTTTTGTTCTTTTCGTATTTTCTGCATATTGACGAAAATGAAGCTCGTTTTTTGTAGATTGTCACAATAGCTGTTTCAAAACGAGAAACTACCGGTACGCTCCGCCAACCCACGCGCAACCATTGACAAGATCTGACATATACTGATCATAAAGAATCCTTCTTTCCTCTCACGTTCACTTGGAGATATCCAAAAATTTCCGTTTAAAATCCCTTCTCCCTTGTTTAGAACACCCTTCCGGGCGGCAAGAATATCATTACATCCCGCGAGGGGGTTCATGGAAACTTACGAAAGGAACAATACGGTCATGATGTCCGCATCTTATCAAAATCATACACCCACTGCCTCAGTTCGCAGAGGAGATATATTTTACGCTGATTTAAGTCCTGTCGTTGGCTCTGAGCAAGGAGGGCTTCGCCCCGTGCTCATCATTCAAAACGACGTTGGCAATCGTTACAGTCCCACAGTGATCGCCGCCGCCATCACCTCCCGTATGGGAAAGACCAAGCTTCCCACGCATATTGATATCTATGCCGACCGCGTAGGTCTGCAAAAGGATTCTGTCATCCTGCTTGAGCAGATCCGTACATTGGACAAACGTCGTCTCAGAGAAAAAATGGGACACCTGGATGATGATGTAATGGAGGCCGTCAACAATGCCATTGCCGTCAGCTTCGGGCTTCACGAGGGGATTCGCGAGCCTGTTCGTGAAATCGACAAAGCTGTGATCAAGGAGCCTTCCGGCACTCGCGTTCTGCATCCTCCCGTACAAGAACCTAAGCCATTGCCTGCCACCGAGCACGTAGCAGAGAATAATTCTCCCGCAGTAGCCAAGCATGAGGCTGGCGCAGAGGGATAAATTATTTAAATATTCCTCTTGATTTTTCCTTTCGATTGTGTTATAATAACTATGATTTTGAATGTCCCGCCAAGGAGCGGTTTTTAGAAAGGATTATCATTATGGCTCTCGTCACAACAAAGGAAATGTTCAAAAAGGCCTACGAAGGCGGTTACGCCATCGGCGCTTTTAACATCAATAATATGGAGATCATCCAGGCCATCACCGAGGCTGCGGGTGAAGTCAAGTCTCCCGTCATCCTGCAGGTATCCGCAGGCGCTCGCAAGTACGCCAAGCACGAATACCTGGTGGCTCTGGCACAGGCCGCTATCAAGGACAGCGGCATTGATCTGGCTCTGCACCTGGACCACGGCGCAGATTTCGAGATCTGCAAGTCCTGCATCGACGGTGGTTTCTCCTCCGTTATGATCGACGGTTCTCACCACAGCTACGAGGACAACGTGGCCCTCACCAAGAAGGTAGTGGAGTATGCTCACGCCCACGGTGTCGTGGTCGAAGGTGAGTTGGGTGTGCTGGCAGGCGTTGAGGACGACGTGGTGGCCGAGCATTCCTCCTACACCCGCCCCGAGGAAGTAGAGGATTTCGTGACCCGCACCGGTGTTGACTCCCTCGCTATCTCCATCGGCACCTCTCACGGCGCTTACAAGTTCACCGCCAAGCAGTGCACCCGCAACGAGAATGGCATCCTGGTTCCCCCTCCTCTGCGCTTTGATATCCTGGAAGAGATCGGTCAGCGTCTGCCCGGCTTCCCCATCGTTCTCCACGGCGCCTCCTCCGTTCCTCAGGAATTCGTCGCCGAGATCAACAAGTACGGCGGCCAGATGCCCGACGCTGTGGGCATTCCCGAGGAGCAGCTCCGCCGCGCCGCTTCTATGGCCGTCTGCAAGATCAACATCGACTCGGATATCCGCATGGCCATGACAGCCGCTCTCCGCCGCACGCTCGCGGAAAAGCCCTCGGTCTTCGATCCCCGCGACTATCTGGGTGCCGGCCGTACCGCCATCAAGGAGATGGTCAAGCACAAGATCGTAAACGTGCTGGGTTCGGATAATACGCTGTAATTCAGTTACAAGATACGGAGATACAAGATACAAGATACGGACTGTGTCTTGCTGTCGTGTATCTCCGTATTTTTACGTTTCTCTGTGAAACCAATAAAATGAAAGGAGCCATCATGGACAAGCCCTTGTTTGAACTGAACAACCACCAACGCGCCTGCCTGGGGCTTTCCCCCGTGGAGGTCCATTGGAAGCTGATACAGTTGATACCCAGTTCAAGGCCCAGCGAGAGGCTGTGTTCAAGCAGTTCGGGCTGAACGCCGCCGACTATGTACGGGAAGAGTTCATTTCCTCTCCTGAAACAGGATCCGTCCCAAGGGACAAGCCTTCCCCCAAAAACTTCTTTGACCGATTCAAGAAAAAGTAATTACATAACGGAGCAATACCATGTACTATTCTACTCACTTCACCACCAAATGGCACGACACCGACCCTTGCGGGATCATGCGTCCCTCCCGCGTACTGGAATATATGCAGGAGACTGCCAATCTCCAATGCCGCGACTACGGTATGGATCTAACCGATCTCTTTCACAATGAGGGATTGGGATTTCTTCTCAGCCGTCTTCAGCTTCGTATTGATCAACCGCTTCGCGCCTATGAAAACATTGAAGTGCGTACTTGGTGTCCTCCTTCCCGTGCGTTAAGCTTTATGCGATGCTTTGCTATTCTGCAAAACGGCATGGTTATGGCCGAAGCACTGACCACTTGGGCATTGATGGACGTTAAAAATAAAACGCTCATCAAGGTTTCAGACTTCAATCGTGAATTCCCTATGGGTGATCCCTTAGACGAGGCAAGGTTACCGAAAAAAATACGAATTTCCGCCGCTGCTGAGATGGAAACTGTAGGTCAGCGCAAAATTGCCTACAGCGATCTTGATTTCAACCATCACATGAACAACACGAAATATCCTGACATGATATGCGATTTTCTGCCTGACATGAAAAATCGGTTTGTCACTTCCCTGTCGCTGGCTTACATGAATGAGGCGGCGTTTGGCGACATTTTGCAAATACAACGCAGCCAAGCGGGAAGCGAGAGCTTTCTCTTCCGTGCTCTGCGCGAGGATAGAAAGATTTGCTTTGAAGCGGCTATAGAATTGAAAAATGTGTAAAATGACACTTGACAATTCTCCGCACTTATGTTATAATACGATGTAGTATATTTTATGGAGGTTACCATCATGGAACACATCAAGACCATTGAAACTCGCAACCTCTGCGAGAGCGCAAAGAACGGCGGTTGCGGCGAGTGCCAGACCTCTTGCCAGTCCGCTTGCAAGACCAGCTGCGGTATCGCTAACCAGCAGTGCGAGAGCAAGGAGAAGGAAAGCAAGTAATTCTTCCCTTGCCCGAAAATGCCGCCCGTCGGGCGGCATTTTTTATGGCTCGCACGGTGATAAATTGTTGTTTGTAGGGGTACGGCCGGGGGAAACTTTTTACAAAAAGTTCCCCCCTCCCCCCTTCAAAAACTCTTAAAACAAAATCATATTGATAAAAGTTTTTAGAGTTCCAAGAACCTTTTTTCGAAAAGATTCTTGATGGGGTCAGGGGCAAAGCCCTTAATAAACAACAGGGCATCTCTAAAAACTCTATCGCTGAACGTGGGCGAGCAATTTGTTAGGCAATTCAAACAAAAATTCGCACGCGTAGCAGGAGCTACGTGAAGAAAATTTGTACAGAAGTACCGAAGAAAGTGACGCCGATTCGTCAATGAGAGGGCTTTTAGAGATAGCCAGCAATATATCTTTCCAAAAATAATCCCTGTGAAAGAAGGAATACATACATGATCCATCAATACAAGCTCGGCGGCTACAACATCGTGCTGGACATCTGCTCCGGCGGCGTTCACATGGTGGACGACGTGGCCTACGACATTATTTCTTTGTTTGAGACCCACTCCCGCGAGGATATTCTCGCCGCGATAAAGGAAAAATACATCGGTCAGGACGGCATCACCGAATCCGATATTGAGGAGTGCTACGAGGACGTAGTCTCCCTGAAGGACTCGGGCAAGCTCTTCGCTCCCGACACATTTGAGCCCATGGCAGGGCATCTCAAGGCTAAGACCTCGGGGGTCATCAAGGCTCTGTGCCTCCACATCGCTCACACCTGCAATCTAAACTGCTCCTACTGCTTCGCCAGTCAGGGTAAGTACCACGGTGAGCGCGCCGTCATGTCCTTTGAGGTGGGCAAACAGGCACTGGACTTCCTTATCGCCAATTCCGGCAACCGCCGCAATCTGGAGGTGGACTTCTTCGGCGGCGAGCCGCTGATGAACTTCCAGGTTGTGAAGGATCTGGTGGCTTACGCGCGGAGCATCGAGAAGGAAAAGGGAAAGAATTTCCGCTTTACGCTGACCACCAACGGTATGCTCATTGATGACGACGTCATCGAGTTTGCCAACAGAGAGTGCCATAACGTGGTGCTGTCCCTGGACGGACGAAAGGAGATCCACGATCGTTTCCGCGTGGACTACGCGGGTCACGGCTCCTTTGACCGCATCGTGCCCAAGTTCCAAAAGCTGGTGGAATCCCGCGGCGGCAAGGGCTACTATATGCGCGGCACCTTCACCCACGCCAATCCAGATTTTTTGAAGGATATTCAGGTCATGCTGGATCTGGGCTTCAACGAGCTTTCCATGGAGCCTGTGGTCTGCGCCCCCGGTGATCCCGCCGAGCTGACCGCTGAAGACCGCGCCATCGTCATGGATCAGTATGAAAAGCTGGCCATGCTCATGCTGGAGAAGGACCGCGAGGGCAAACCCTTCACTTTCTATCACTACATGATCGACCTCACAGGCGGCCCCTGCATATACAAGCGCATTTCGGGCTGTGGCTCGGGCACCGAGTACATGGCGGTCACCCCTTGGGGCGATCTCTATCCCTGCCATCAGTTCGTGGGTGAGGAAAAATTCAAGCTGGGCGACATCTGGACAGGTGTGGATAATCATGAAATTCAAGAGGAATTTGCCTCCTGCAACGTTTACGCCCGTCCCGAGTGCCGTAACTGCTGGGCAAGACTTTACTGCTCGGGCGGTTGCGCCGCCAACGCCTACCATGCCACGGGCTCGGTCAAGGGCGTGTACGAGCACGGCTGTGAGCTTTTCAAAAAGCGCATGGAGTGCGCCATCATGGTGGCGATTGCGAGACAGCTAGGAGAGTAAAGAACGCGCAAGGGGGAATCTTCTTGAAAGAAGTTTCCCCCTTGACCCCTTTCAAGAACTTTAAATAAAAAGGATATATACCAAAAAAATGCACTCTTTACCCGAAAGGAGGCTATCATGAACACCCCCATCCTTGATTTCGTCCGCGCTTACGCGGAGAGCAACTCCATGCGCCTCCATATGCCCGGACGAAATCAAGGATGGGGG
>SVTB01000013.1 GCA_015064015.1 Oscillospiraceae bacterium
GTAACCAACACGTCGATGAGCCCCGAGGCGCTCCGCCGTGGGGGCGAGGCATCGGGTGTGGAGGTTCTTTACACGCTGTTGCCGCCATAGGCGGCGTGCGTCACCTTGAGAGATCTCCCTTGAGCGGTGTTCTTTACTCCACTTTCTTTCGACGAGGAAAGAAAGTGGAAAAAAGATAAACAACAATTTATCTTCTTAAAATTCCAAAATGTTTCCTGAAAGGATCTACATATGAAATCCAAGCAAACACTTGCAAATACGCAGAAAATTACCCCCCGTATCATCGCCACCGCCATTCTTGGCGCGTGGTTCATCACGGCCTTCTTTTTCGGCTTCGGTGACAAATCAGTCCTTGACCCAGAGTTAGTCTATACCAAGAGCTTTGGATGGTTCTTGGGGGTATGGGCCATCCTCACGGGCATCATGCTGGTTTACGGAACCATCAGCCCTAAGGTTATTCGCGTAACGGCCTTTATGGGAACCCTTATTTATTGCATTCGTACCGCTTTCGCGGCTTGGGACAACTTCCTTACCATTGGTCTCTGTGCGGTTATGGCCTTCATGTTTTGGTTGTGCGAATTTGATTGGTCTTGGATTACAAAGATGAATATAAGCCGAAAGACACGCATTGCCTTGACCGTCGTGTTTGCGGGTATGACAGGATGTTTTGTTCTGCTCCTCATGATCATGGGATATTTGACCTACACCGCTGAAGCAGGCAATAGCACGGCCGTCTACACCCAAATGCTCTGGCAGATGAGTCAACACTTTACCCCCGACACTACCTTGGAATTTGGCGAAAGTGTCTCACATTTTGCGGTACATTTCTCTCCCATATTCTACTTGTATCTGCCTTTTTATATGGTTCTTCCCTCTCCCGTGACCCTTTACATTCTGCAAACAGCTGCGGTTCTGTCGGCAGTTATTCCCCTCTCCAAGCTGGCAAAAAGCAAGGGCTTGTCGAATGGCATGACCCTCGTGGTTTGCCTCCTGTTCTGCCTGTTCCCCGCCCTCATTGGCGGCGCATCGGGAGGATTCCACGAATACGCCCTTTTAATTCCCCTGCTTTTCTGGTTGATTTGGGCTTTGGAGGAAACCAAGCTTTGGGCTATCGTGACTTTTGGCATCCTTTGCCTTTGCGTGAGAGAGACAGCGGCTGTCTATCTTGTAGCATTAGGTCTGTACCGACTTATCTCGTGCGGCTTTAAAGAGGAAAACGAGAAGCAAAAGCGCGACCGCATTTTAGGACTTTCTATTCTCGGCGTGTCCTTGGTCTACCTAATCAGCGCATTGCTCATTCTGACTTACGCAGGTCAAGGCACCCTAATCACCCGTTTTTCCAACATTACGGGTCTTTACAACACCACCTTCGGCACCCTTATTAAAGAGATTCTCGTCAATCCCGCGATAGTCATATACGAAATACTGACGACCAGCAAGTTACTCTTTACACTGTGTTTCCTCTTGCCGCTGCTCATCCTTCCGTTTATGTCCGGCCAAAAAGCGACTTTAGTATTATTGGTTCCCTTTGTCGCACTCAATCTGCTTAGTGATTTTTCTTATCACATCCGCATGGATTTTCCCTATGCGCTCGGAAGTATACCTTTCATTTTCTACATGGTCGTTCTAACTTTAGAAAAGCATCCCAAACTGCCCGCGAAGAAGGAACGCATTTCCCAATGGATTGCTCTTGCTTTTTGCTGCACACTCATCGTAGGGGCTTATCGAGCAGCTAACGAGAGCTTCCAAGCAGAATATCTGTTGAGCGGTACAAAAGAGCCTGTTACCATTTCCCAAACTTTGGAAATGATTCCCGAAGATGCTTCGGTAACTGCTTCGAGCCGTCTCCTTACAGCACTTGCGGATCGTGAGGAAATATACACCTTAGGACATAATATTTCCACCGATTATGTCGTGATTGACTTGCGCGATGAGTGGAATCTGATATCGGATGCCAATAAAATGCTTGAAACCTACAGGGCTAACGGCTATTCGGTGGAACATATAACTGACGGTGTCATCGCGGTGCTCAAAAAAGGAGCCTGATAAACCATAGGGAATCTCTTAAAACTCTATTGGCGAGCGAGCCATGAGGGAGTTTTTTGTCAGATGATACAATTTTTTGCACGCGTAGTGGAGCTACGCGAAGAAAAATATGTGACATATGATGGAAAAATCACCATGGATTCGCCGTCAAGAGAGTTTTTAGAGGTGACCCATAAAATATTTCATAAAGGACGGCTGTATATGTCAATTTTCGCCATGGGCGATCTTCATTTATCCACCAATCAAAAAACCAACAAATCTATGGAAGTTTTCGGCAAACGCTGGCAAGGCTACATGGATAAAATCAAGAAAAACTGGGAGGCGGTCGTGTCAGAAAACGATACGGTGATCATTCCGGGAGATATTTCTTGGGCCATGAATCTTGATGAAGCTTTGGAGGATTTTCTGTTTTTGGAATCTCTTCCCGGTCAAAAACTGATTGGAAAAGGAAACCATGACTTTTGGTGGACGACCAATCAAAAAATGCTTCGTTTTTTTGAGGAACACGGAATCAAGTCTCTTCATATACTGAACAATAATGCTTACATAGTTGAAAACCATATCATTTGCGGTACCCGCGGGTGGTTTCTCGATGAAAAGCAGCAGGTTGCAGTAGGAACGGTGGACTATGCCAAGATTGTCAACCGCGAGGTCATACGCCTGAAGTTAAGTATGGATGAAGCTGTCAAACTCCGCCGTGAGGAAGAGGCCGCATCAGGACGTGTCTTGCCGATTGTGGTATTCCTTCATTTTCCTCCTGTATGGTTGGACTTTATTTGCCGCGAGTTTGTAGACGTATTGCATGAGTACGGTATCATAGACTGTTATTTCGGGCATATTCACGGGATGTACCACCATCCCAGAAGCTTCGAATTTGAGGGAATCACCCTGACACTCTGCGCATCGGACTTTTTGGATTTTACTCTGATGCCCATTGTTCTCCCTTCTCCGTGATTTTAACCAAGATATTCGCAATTTAATCTTGCACTTTCGTCAAATAGCCAATTAAGAATTTTCAGTTTTCTATTGACAAAATGCACAAAAAATTATAAAATATATATTGTATGTAAAAAAATGAATAGTCCCACAACATAGAAAGGAACTAAAAAATGAGCATTATTAAGTGTGAAAAGACCGAAAAGAGTGCATTCGCTTTGGAATTTTCGGTTGACAAGGCTACCTTTGAGGCTGCAATCAACAAGGTTTACCGTCAGCAGGTCAAGAACATCAACATCCCCGGTTTCCGTAAGGGTAAGGCTCCTCGCGCTATCGTGGAGCGTATGTACGGCAAGGGTGTGTTCTATGAGGATGCCGCTAACGAATTACTGCCCGCCGCTTACGAGGCAGCTTTGGAAGAATCTAAGCTTCAGCCTGTAGGCCGTGCCGAATTTGACATTGTTTCCATCGATGAGAACGGTATCGTATTCTCTGCTGTCGTTCCTGTAAAGCCCGCTGTTGAGATTGAGTGCTACAAGGGCATTGAGGCTACCCGCGACGTCGCCGAAGTTTCCGAGGTAGAGATCGACAACGAGATCACTGTTATCCGCGAGCGCAACTCCCGCGAGATCGAAGTAACTGATGCTGCCGCCGAGATGGGCAACACCGTAACCATTGATTTTGAGGGTTCTGTAGACGGCGTTCTTTTTGAGGGTGGCACAGGCACTGACTATGCACTCCGTCTTGGCTCCGGCTCCTTCATCCCCGGCTTTGAAGAGCAGGTTGCCGGCCACAACATTGGCGAAGAGTTCGTTGTAAGCGTAACCTTCCCCGAGAACTATCATGCTGAGGAGCTGGCAGGCAAGGCAGCCGAGTTCAAGACCACCATCAAGGCAATCAAAAAGATCGAGCTTCCCGAGCTGGATGATGATTTTGCTAAGGATGTTTCTGAATTTGATACCATGGCTGAATACCGCGCCGATATCGAGGCAAAGATTCGTAAGAGACACGAAGATGCCGCTGAGTCTACCTTTGAGGAGGCTATCATCAAGGCTTTGACCGAGAAGCTGGCCGGCGAAGAGATTCCCGAGGCTATGTTCGAAGCTGAGCAAGAGAATCAGCTCCGCGATTTCGACAACCGTCTGCGTATGCAGGGTCTTGACCTTTCCACCTACTCCAAGTACACCGGTATGGATCTGAATGCCTTGCGTGCCCAGATGCGTCCTCAGGCTGAGAACTTCGTCAAGGTTCGTTTGGCTTTGGAAAAGGTTGCTGAACTGGAAAGCATCGAAGCTACCGAAGAGGAGATCGAGGCTGAATACAACCGTTTGGCCGAGAGCTACAAGATGGAAGCTGAGCAGATCAAGACTATGATCCCTGCTGAATCCCTGACCGCTGACCTGAAGGTCAAGAAGGCCATGGAGCTGGTAAAGGCCAACGCCGTTGCCCCCGCTAAGGCAGAATAATTGACATAACTATCATCTTGCCGTGGCGTGCATATCGGTTCGCCGCGGCAAGTGTTTTATAAGCTATAAACGACGAAATTTTACGTTATTTGAACGGTAAATTGTTGTTTATCAGGGGCTTTGCCCCTGAACCCCACCAAGAACCTTTTTGGAAAAAGGTTCTTGGAACTCTAAAAACTTTAATACATATCAGTTTATTTTAAAAGTTTTTGAAGGGTTCCAAGGGAAACTTTTTTCAAAAAGTTTCCCTTGGCCGTACTCCTACAAACAACAATTTATCATACTAACACAAGAAAAGAGGTATACCATGAACTACAACCCTTTCAATCCTCAGAACGCACTTGTTCCTATGGTCGTAGAGCAAACCGGCCGTGGCGAACGCTCATACGATATTTTCTCCCGTTTGCTGAATGACCGTATCATTTTCCTCTCCGATGAGGTCAACGATGCAACCGCATCCTTGGTGGTCGCGCAGCTTCTTTTCTTAGAGGCTCAGGATCCTGACAAGGATATTTCATTCTATATCAACAGCCCCGGCGGATCCGTTACGGCAGGTATGGCCATTTATGATACCATGCAGTTTATCAAGTGTGATGTGTCTACCATCTGCATCGGTATGGCCGCCAGCATGGGCGCATTCCTGCTGGCCGCAGGCACCAAGGGTAAGAGATACGCCCTGCCTCACAGCGAAATCATGATCCACCAGCCTTTGGGCGGTGCCAAGGGTCAAGCTTCCGATATCAAAATCCAGGCCGAGCTTATCCTTCGCACTCGTGATATGCTGAACAAGATTTTGGCCGAAAAGACAGGCAAGCCTGTCAAAACCATTGAAAAAGACACCGACCGCGATAATTTCATGACCGCTGAGCAGGCTTTGGAGTATGGTTTGATTGACCGTATTCTGGAAAAGCGTGACTAACAGAAAGGAATCTTTTATGGCAAACACCACCAACAGAGGCAGTAAGGGCGATGGACAGAAGGACCTGCGCCAATGTGCCTTTTGCGGCCGAAACGAGCACCAAGTCAATTTTTTGATTCCCTCTCCTACAGGAGTTTATATCTGCGATTTTTGCGTGGATGCCTGCGCCGAGCTGATTGACGAGGTGCAGTCCCCCATTACGGGTACCAAGTCCTTTGGAGAATTGAATTTGGCGACTCTGCCTCGTCCCAAGCAGATCAAGGCATCTCTTGACGAATATGTGATTGGGCAGGATGCGGCAAAAATCGCGTTATCTGTAGCCGTATATAATCACTATAAGCGTATTCTAACCAAAAAGCAGCATTCCAAGAAAACAAACAAAACCAAGAAAGCCATGAGTGAAACCGAGGCTATGATGGAAGAGCTTCGGGATGTGGACGTACAAAAGAGCAACGTCCTGCTCCTTGGTCCCACCGGCGTGGGTAAAACTTACCTTGCGCAAACGCTGGCTGAAACCCTTCAAGTACCTTTCGCTATTGCTGATGCCACCACCCTTACGGAAGCAGGCTATGTAGGTGAAGATGTGGAAAATATCCTTCTGCGTCTCATTCAAGCCGCTGACTTTGATGTGGAGCTGGCCGAGCGAGGCATCATCTACATTGACGAGGTGGATAAAATCTCCCGCAAAAGCGAGAACCGCTCCATTACCCGTGATGTATCCGGCGAAGGTGTTCAGCAGGCTCTTTTGAAAATTTTGGAGGGTACCGTAGCCAATGTACCTCCCCAGGGTGGTCGAAAGCATCCTAACCAGGAGTTCATTCGCATCAATACCGAAAACATCTTGTTCATCTGCGGCGGTGCCTTTGACGGTCTTGACAAAATTATTGAAAAACGTGAGGGTGGCTCTACCATCGGTTTTGGTGGAGAAATCCACACCAAGGCGGAGCGTACAGATCAAGGAGTATACAAAAACGTAGTGCCCCATGATATTGTTAAATTTGGTCTCATTCCCGAGCTGGTGGGCCGTCTTCCCGTAATTGTTACCCTGAATGATTTGGATAAGGAAGCACTCATCCGTATCCTACGCGATCCTAAAAATGCGATTGTCAAGCAGTATATGAAGCTCTTCGGTATGGACAACGTACGCCTGATTTTTGAGGAAGACGCTTTGGAAGCCATTGCTGAGGAAGCGCTCAAGCGCAGTACCGGTGCCAGAGGACTCCGCGCCATCATGGAGCAATTCATGATGAAGCTGATGTTCGAGCTTCCCTCTGATGAACTGGCTGAAACGGTTACTGTAACCCGCGATTTTGTACAAGGGATCGGAGAGGCTGTCATTACCCACAGAGCGCCTGCTCTTCCCTCTGCCTCTTCTTTGGCTGAAGAACCAATTTCTCTCCCACTGCCTGAGGGAGATGTATAACCAAGATAGACCGCTCTACTCATGGGAGCGGTCTTTTATAATTAAAGCATCCGATCTCCCATTTTTTCTTCAAAACATAGCACGCAACCCAAAGTTGCGGTATAGTTGGTTGACGGCAACCGTGAATTGTGGTATAATCACGACATAAAAATTGCGGTACCTATAACGGAGGTGAAGACTATGACCATCGGTCAAAGAATTTCAGAGCTTAGAAAAGAACGAGGTTATTCTCAGGAATATGTAGCGGAAAAGCTGAACGTCAGCCGACAGGCAGTATCTAAGTGGGAGTGTGACGCATCCGCGCCAGACACCTACAATCTCATCGCGCTGGCAGAGTTATTCGGGGTGTCGGTAGAGTATATTGCCGTGGGTAAAAAGGAAAGCACGGCCGATTCCGAAACCTCGGACCCTGCCGGCCGTCCCGTCACGGTGATGAACCATAATTATTATCACCCCGGCTTGGGATTTTCTCAGATCGTAGGCATCATCTTTCTGATCTGCGGGATCGTCTGCGGTGTTTTAGCTATCATTTTAGACAAGGACGGGCTTGTTCCCGTTGCCCTCTCTTTCTTTTTCTGCACGGTGCTTTTCATCATTCAGATAAAGCACAAGAATCTGTTCTCCCTGTGGGGAGGTTGGCTCTACGTTTTTCTTCTTGAGGTATTCGTCGTGACCTCAAGCCCGTTTCTTGTTTTCAATCCCGCCAATTATGGGGGCGGCGTTAGTTGGCGTCTGATCTCCGGCTACGTCACCTGGATCTGGCTGGCGGCCAATATCGTCTATACGGTCTTTTACGTCAAAAAGATCAAAAAGCAGAAAGAAAATGCCCAAGAAGGGCTTTAAAGTATTGAATTTATCCGTAAAGTATGGTAAAATAACGTCATACGGCGGCAGGATGCGGTGCGTCTTGCCGCTTTTATATCTAATGCCGGGGAGATACAAAACCACAGGGGAAAATTTTTAAAAATTTTATAAAAACATTACACACTTTCAAATTTTTTGGTACTACTACTTATGAAGGGCCTTTCAAAAACACTGGGAAGGAGGCACGCTATGGAACTTCAAGGGAAACAAACGGCAAAAGTGCCGATGGACGATGAAAAGATCGTTGCGCTTTATTGGGAGCGCGATGAAAAAGCAATCGAGGAAACCGACTTCAAGTACAAGAAGTATCTGTTTTCCATTGCTTACAACCTACTTCACGATAGGCTTGACTGCGAGGAATGCTTGAATGATACATATCTTGGCGCGTGGAATGCCATGCCGCCGTCAAGACCAAACGTGCTGAAGGCGTTTCTGACGACCATCACGCGGAGAGTTGCAATCAAACGCTATCACAGCAATTCGCGGCAGAACGTAATACCTTCTGAAATAACGGTATCCTTGTCCGAACTTGAAGATTTCGTAGCAGGTGACGAGGATATCGGCGCAGATTTTGACGCAGAGAGACTGGGGTGTGTCATCAGCGACTTTGTGCGCTCGCTCCCTGAGCGTAGGCAATTCATATTTATGAGTCGGTACTATGTGGCCGAGCCCATTGACGTGATTGCGAGGGATCTGAGCTTGAGCCGTTCCATGGTCAACAAGGAGCTTGCCGCCATCAGAAGTGCCTTGAAAGAAAAGCTTGAAAGTGAGGGTTATTCGATATGAACAAAAAGGAGTGGAACGAGGGTCTGAATCATTTGGATCCCGACCTGGTTGAAGCATACGTTGAAGAAAAGGATAAACTCGGACAGAAGAACAAAAAGCACAAAGGCGTGTGGCTTCGGGCGGGCGTTATCGCGGTGTGCCTTGCTTTAATGGTGGGCGCGATCATATTAGTGCCCATGATGCGGGAGGATGAGCCGGGTGCTGTTCCGCCTACGGTGGACAGTGAAGATCATTCGGGAGATATCTCATCGGAATCTACGGATGACAATAACAGACCAGCAATCCCCATTGTAAATGTCCAAATCCCTTCCTCTGCGCCACAGTATTTCGGAAGTGCAAGCAGTCATGGTTCATCGGGATCAGTTCAAGGGGAAGAAAGAGGAGATGGCTTGTCGGTAACGGCGCAGCTGATAGAAACCCTCCCCGACACCTACACGTTTTTTGACGATTGGAACCAATACGAGTACAGGCTTTTGCGTTTGAAAACCGTCAAGCTCTTAAAGGGAAAGGAAATGACGGAAGAATTTTACTATATGATCCCTGTGGATTTCATGACAGATTATTCCGTATATGATAGCTTCATCATCAAAGATATGGCGCAATTTGGCTATGACTATTCGGTGATGTATAATAAAACTCAGGGTAAAGCCGAGCAACTGAACCTTGTTCTTTTCGGATATCGGGTATACGGATATTATTTGATGGGAGAGAACTTTATTGCCTTCGATGCTGACGGTAACTTTGATGAAAGGCTTTGGAACGCCAATGAAGCGTGGATCGAAGGAACAAAATATGCCCCGGACATAAGTACACTGAGGCAAGAAGAAGATATAATTCTTCAAAAAAACAGTCATAGCTCGTATAAAGATCTGTACGTACATTTGTTAGATGATATATCGGGTGAAGCAGCGAATGTTTTAGCGCGAATCAAATCTTTTGAAAATGGAATATACATTCCTTTCTTTTCATCATACAAGTTATTTTTATCACCGGAGGTACAGTTCCACGCGACGCGATATATCAACGGCTTCGCAACCAATGAAAAAGTGAGTGTATGGTGCAAGGACTGGACAGGGGGCGAGCAAGATACCTATGCTTATACAAAGGCTCGCTTCAGCGAAAATGATATGAACCGTTTGCCCGATCTGACTTCCGCGTTTGAGTCGGTAAAGGTGGCGCTGAACAGCGGAAGCGTTCTGCCTCCGCATTTTAACAATCAAGAAAAGTTAAGAAATACAACAAGTGGAGTTTTCGGTTGGTATGCTAAGACGGAAAACGGTGTTATTGGCATTATGAGAGTAACGTGGTGTTTCTATACGGAGAAATATCGAGATTACTACGATGATGCCTACTATATCATTGAACACGGTTCTAACGAGTGCAAAGCTATTGATCGAGATGCTTTGCTTGAACTGTTAGGTGATTATGAAACAACGAATATTTACACCGGAAAGTACAATGAATACGGCAAATATAGCGATATCGTTTTTCCCGTGTGTTAAAGCCGGGAATAGCTTGATTCAAATCTTTTTTGCAACCTTGGTAACGGATCAGCTTATGCTGTGTAAAATTCACTCATAGCTATTGAAAATATCTTTGTTCTGTGCTATAATGTCCACAGATACGGCGGCAGGATGCGGTGCGTCTTGCCGCTTTTTTAAGGAGGCCCCATGTACGCCAAGGTTTATATCGAGATCACCAATATCTGTAACATGGCCTGTTCATTTTGCCACGGGCATAGCCGTCCGCCGAGGCGCATGAGCCTTGAGGAGTTTTCCCACGTGCTGGATCAGCTTGAGGGGCAGACAAAATATATCTATTATCACCTGATGGGCGAGCCGCTGACCCATCCCGAGCTGCCCAATTTTTTAGGGATGGCAAAGGAACGCGGATTTAAGTCCATCATTACCACCAACGGCACATTGTTCCCCAAGCGTGGCGCGGAGATCATCGCCGCAGGGGTTCACAAGGTCAGTATTTCCCTGCACAGCTTTGAAGGACAGGACGAGCCGGCTTTTAAGGGCTATATACGCGATGTGACAGATTTTGCCGACGAAGCGTCCAAGGCGGGCATCATCGTGGTATTCAGGCTTTGGAACCGAGGCTTTGACGGTGGTAGAAACGACGGGATCTATGACTATCTACGCTGCCGTTTTGAGGGTGAGTGGGCGGAGAACACACGAGGCATCCGCATCCGCGACAAGCTTCATTTGGAGTGGGGTGACCGCTTTGAATGGCCCGACAAGGGCGCACCCGTGCAGGGAGACGAGGTCTTTTGCTACGGACTACGCGATCATTTTGGTATCCTCAGTGACGGAACAGTGGTTCCCTGCTGTTTGGACAGCGAAGGAGGGATTCCCTTGGGAAATATCTTTGAAGAAGAGCTTTTGGACATTCTCTCTTCGCCCCGAGCCAAGGCATTGATAGAGGGATTTGTGTGTCGTCGGGCATCCGAGGAGCTATGCCGCCGATGCGGGTATGCTCAAAGATTTACGGATAAAAATAAAATCACCTTGTAATTCCTTGACTTTTTTTCCATGTTATGCTATAATATGATGCGTGGTTTTTACAACCGAAATTAAAACTACATAATAAGGATGGACATTAGATGAAACACTCGATTTTGCACAAATTTTTAGCCACAGCTCTATCGTCGGCTATGATCGCTACAGCCGTTGTGACAATGTTCCCTATGACACAGGCGTTCGCTGAAGATAAAAAAGTTGTCATTACGCTTGACCCCGGTCACGGAGGCAAAAAATCCGCTGATGGATCTACGGGAACCGGTACCAATGCCGCCGTTGAATATGGCGGTCAAAACGAGCTTTTCTATACCCTCTCCATTTCGGAATATTGTAAAGAGCGCTTGGAACAGTATCAAAACGTAGAAGTCTACTTGACCCGTGATAACAATGAAGACTGCCCCGGACTTATCGAACGCGCTGATTTTGCCAAAGAACGCAATTCAGATGCTTTGATTAGTATTCACAACAATGCCGCCTCCAATAAATCGGCGCAAGGTGCAGAAATCATTGTTCCCAATAACAATTTCAGACCCGAGGTAGGCAAGGCCTCTACCGATGCGGCCAACATTATTTTGGATCGTATGGTCAACGATACCGGCGTCAAAAAGAGAAAAGTGTATACCAAAGATTCTACCTCCGACAAATATGAAAACGGAACCGTCGCCGATCACTTTAAGGTTATCCGTCATGGGAAAATCAATGAAACACAGGTCGTGATGATCGTGGAGTGCGCATTCCTCTCCAATAAGGACGAATATATCAAACACTTTTCCACCGAAGAAGGCCTCAAAGCCATGGGATATGCCATTGCGGACGGTCTTGCAGAGTATTACAACCTCTCCTTGATCCCCGAGGTTGGTTTTGTACACGTGTCTAACGATGAGCTCCGTTATCTCGGTGAAGCGGGTAATCAGGTAGGACAGGCCTATACTCCCGGCAAAATTGATACTTGGAACAAGGTTATTGAAATGGAACAAGGTTCTATTTCTCAGTTGGTTGATTGGGGATGGGCCGCTTTCCATGCCGACACCTTTACATATGGCTACGTTGTCAACGGAACGGAGCTTTATGACGAAGCTTATACATACGAAACCGAACAGCCTGTACTGGAAGCCATTGCTGCTTTGGGCGGCACCAACGGTTCCCGTTTCATGGCAACCTTGGACACTTCTCTCCTGAATATTGGAGAAAATAGCGTGAAGCTTTGCTTGAACCTCAATAACGGAGAGTTGATCGAGGTGCTCCGCGAGTACACCGTTGTCGTTACAGAGCCCGTGACAGAGGCCCCCACAGAGGCACCTACAGAAGCACCTACGGAAATTCCTACGGAAGCCCCCACGAATGCTCCTACTGAAACACCGACAACGGATGAAACTTCCGATAGCAACGGTTGCTCCGGTAGCGTGAGCTGTATGCTGGGAATAGCATTTGCTTCGCTTCTGGTAGGCACGGTTGTTTCTCTGAGAAAAAAAGAAAACTAATCATATCTTGACAAACTTATAATCCGGGATGAAAAATCCCGGATTTTTTCTTTCAACCTATTGACATATATTCATTCACATGGTATAATAACAATTGTAATATAACATCCGTTACAAAGGAGGTTTTCTATGCCACCCAAAGTAAAAATTACCAAAGAAAGCATTATCGAGGCCGCTCTGTCCCTCGTTCGCACGCACGGACACGAGGCCTTAGGCGCGCGCACTCTCGCTTCAGAACTCCATTGCTCTACCCAACCGATTTTTTCCAACTTTGCCAATATGGAGGAGGTTAAGGCTGCCACGGTAGATGCGGCAGAGATGATTTACGAAGCATATACATATCGAGAAATTCAAAGTGGCCTTTATCCCGCCTATAAAGCTACGGGTATGGCCTATATTCGTTTTGCTTTGGAAGAAAAAGCGCTTTTCAAGCTTTTGTTCATGCGAGATCGTACCGCTGAGGAGATTCCCGAGGAAACCGAGCTGGGAAAAATCGTTGTTTCCATGGTAGAAAGCAATACAGGGTTGAACACCCGTATGGCACAGCTTTTTCATATGGAGATGTGGGCTTTTGTTCACGGATTAGCAACCATGGTAGCTACTGATTATCTCACGTTGGATATGAACTTGGTCAGCCGTATGATCAGCGACGCATATCACGGACTCAAAGTCCGCTATGAAAAGGAGGTAGCCGATGGGAGCCATTAAGATTGAAAATTTAACTAAGGTATACAAGAATGTAACGGCCGTAAATCACCTGTCTCTTAGCATTGAGCAGGGCGAATTGCTTTCGTTGCTTGGCATCAACGGCGCAGGTAAAACCACGACCATTAAGATGCTTTCTTGCCTTACCAAGCCCACCGAAGGCGATGCCCTTCTCTTAGGCAAAAGTATTGTGACCGATACGTCGGAAGTCAAGGCTATCATTGGCGTATCCCCGCAAGAAACCGCAGTAGCTCCCGGACTAACTGCACTTGAAAATTTAGAGCTGATTTGCGGCATACACAATTTTTCCAAAAATAAGCAGAATCAAAAAATCCATGAACTGACAGATCTTTTGAATCTTAAAGAAGTATTAAACAGAAAAGCCGGGAAGCTTTCGGGAGGATGGCAACGGCGCTTGAGCATTGCCATGGCTCTCATCAGCGAGCCGCAAATTCTGTTTCTTGACGAACCGACTCTAGGATTAGATGTGATAGCTCGAAGTGACCTATGGGATCTCATTCGCTGTCTCAAGGGAAAGGTTACCATCATTCTGACGACCCATTACATGGAGGAGGCAGAGGCGCTTTCAGACCGCATCGCCATTATGAAAGACGGCACCTTGCTCATTTGCGACACTGCTGAAAATATCAAGAAAAAGACAGGAACTGATAAGTTTGAGGAAGCCTTTGTTCGTATCGTTAAGGGGGTGAAATCATGAAAATTTTGACTTTAGCCAATAGAAACACCAAAGAAATTCTCCGTGATCCCCTGAATTTAGCTTTTGGTCTTGGTTTCCCTCTCGTTATACTTTTGCTTTTGTCTGCCATTCAAGCCAATGTTCCGGTAAGTCTTTTCGAAATACAACACCTCACGCCCGGCGTAACGGTTTTTGGTCTTGCCTTTATGACGTTGTTTTCTGCAACCATCATTGCGAAAGACAGAGGCTCTGCGCTTCTGCAAAGGCTTTATACGGCACCCTTGAGCGCGTGGGACTTCGTTTTGAGTTATACCTTGCCCATCCTCCCACTTTCCTTGATACAATGTGCCATTTGTTATGGCATCGCGCTCTGTTTAGGGCTTTCCTTAACGATCCACATCGTATGGGCAATTCTTTTCATCCTGCCGGTTTCTTTGCTTTACGTGGCCTTGGGTCTTCTGTGTGGCAGTATTTTTACTGACAAACAGGTGGGAGGCATTTGCGGCGCTCTCCTAACCAACCTTTCCGCTTGGCTTTCCGGCATTTGGTTTGATCTTGAACTCGTGGGTGGAGTATTTAAAAAAATTGCCTATGCACTTCCCTTTGCTCATGCGGTTGACATGGAACGAGCCGTTTTGACTGGAAATTTTCAAGACGCTTTCCCTCATCTGCTTTGGGTGTTGGGATACGGTCTTGGAATTCTTCTGATCGCCGTATGGGTTTTCATGCGGCAGATGAAACGGCAATAATAAATACGTTATCGCTTAGGTTTTCCCTTGAAAATCACAGCTGCCAAGAACCCAAAAACCAATGCCGCCGCAGTCCCCCCGGCAGCTGCTGTCAGTTCTCCTGTCCATACGCCCAAAAAGCCTTTTTCGTCTACCGCTTCCCTGACACCCTTGGCAATACTATAACCAAATCCTGTCAGCGGCACAGTAGCCCCCGCTCCGGCAAAATCCACCAATGGACGATATAGGCCAACTGCTCCTAAAATCACCCCCGCCACGACGTATCCCACTAAGATACGGGCGGGGGTCAATTTTGTTTTATCTATTAAAATCTGAGCTATGAGGCAGAAAAAGCCGCCTACGAAAAAAGCTTTCAAATAAGGAAGAAATGCTTGCATAATTATCTCCTAATCAATGGCAAGGACTTTCCAAACATAGGAGGTGTCCCACGCCGGGGATAGCGTTTCCTTGCTTTAAACTATCCGGTGACATAAGTGCGCCTGTGGCCATAAAAAGCATTTTTTTAATTTTGCCCCTCATGAGACGGGGTAAAAGATAACTTCCCAATACCACCGCAGAACATCCGCATCCCGAACCGCCCCCGTGAGTATCTTGGGTGTTTTTTGAAAAGATCAATCGCCCGCAATCCTGATAATTGGTTTCTATGGGGTAGCCTTCGGAGTTCATCAAATCACACAGAATACTTCCCCCCTCCCAACCAAGATCTCCGGTGACAATTAAATCATAGTCCTCGGCACTTGTTTCGCTTTCTTTAAAGTAGCGAAGTAAGGTATCTGCAGCGGAAGGTGCCATGGCGGCACCCATGTTATTTGCATCATTGATCCCTGCATCCAATACCATTCCCGGCATTCCGGCAGTTACATAGGCCATTGGAGGATATATGGAGGCTTCCGCTTGTCTCAAGATAAATCCTCCTGCCCCCGTTACCGTCCATTGTCCTGTAGGTGGGCGCTGTCCTCCGTATTCCACCGGAAACCTAAATTGTCGTTCAGCAACAGCATTATGGGAAGAGGTCACGGCGGCGGCGGTTTCGGTAAAGCCGGCTGAAATCATAGCTGCGGCTAAAAGAAGACTTTCCGCACAGGTTGAACAAGCACCATACAAACCGAAATACGGGATATCATAGGAGAGAAGTCCATAAGCAGAGCCTACGCATTGATTTTGAAGATCTCCCGCAAACAAAAGCTGTACGTCCTTCGGCTGCATATCCAATTTGCCTAAAGCGGCCGAAAGAGCCATTCGTTGCATTTCAGCTTCTGCTCCCTCCCAAGTCGCTTGTCCAAAACGATCGCTTTGACTAAAAAAATCAAAATGTGCCCCCAGTGGGCCTTCATGCTCTTTTCGTCCCACCACGGTTGCAGCAGAAATCACAGCCGCACGAAGAGAAAATACGGATGATGGCATACGACTCCTTCATGTGAAAACAGAGTTCCGAGAAAATAAGCGCTCCTCGGTTTGATAATAGTCTTTCCCGAAAAGATTGCCTTATACTTCAGAATCCCATCTTCCTATTGACAAAAAGGCATAAATCATATATAATATTGCAAGTATCCAACATGATGTGATGAAATTCGGAGGAATGTAATGATAAAGCGGGATTTTTATAATGACCGTATCCATAACGCCTGTGCCGGGGTCTACCGCCACGGGCTTCTTTATGCCGCCCTTATTGCCTTCTGCTACGGTGTTTGCCACTTTTCATCCATGATAGGCATTCCTCCTGTCATGACTTCTTTTAACTCCGGTTCGTTTTACATATTTTTCCTTCCCGAAATATCGGTGTTTCTGGGAGGTATCATACTTTGGCTCATAGGATATTTCCGCCACAGAAATCCCATTTCCCCAGAGGAAAAGCTATCTCGACACAATTATTATCTGCTTACGATCAAAATCATGATCGTGTTGGCTTTTGGCAGTTATGCACTGACTCTTCCCTTCACAGGTGAGCGTCTTTCCCATGACGTACCGCAGAATCATCTTGTCCTACTTTTTGAAACTATTGGTGTTATTTACCTTTATTTCGCTCTAAAAAAACGGGATATTTTCTTTAACTATGATTTTATTGAAACCCCCAAAAAAGAATATTACACTCATGTATTCCTCAATCTGGGGAAGATGTGTCTGTGGGTTCTCCCAGGATTTTTGGTTGCCGCATTCATTGATCTTGCCCTACATCAATCTATATGGCACTTTACAGGTATTCTTGCAGCTTGGATCCTATCTCTTATCAGTCTTGGATTGGAATATTTGTTTATTTCCTGGACAGAAAAGCTTTCCTATGATGAAAAGGAGCATCGCGGCCTTCATTTAGGAACCTTCGTTAAGTTCCTATTTCTTTTGGCCAATACATTTGTGGCTCTTTGGGTGACATTCTTGCTTTTAGGTATCTCTCACGGCAATTTGGGAGATATTATTGCATTACCAGATCATCACCTTGAAAAAATAATAGAGCGGCTTTCGGAGCTTCGCCAACATTTTGCTCATGAAAGCTCTGTACTGACAGCTATGGTCATGTGTAAATTTATGTGTCAAATTCGTGATTGCCGCAAAGGTCGCGTTGCTATTACCGGAATGGTGATCTTAACAGCATTCACTCTGTTTTGGGATTATCTGATCACCTTCCTGCAGAATATGCTCAGTTTGTTCTCCATAGAAACCATTGTCCACGTGATTACTGTTTCTACCATCGTCTCGCTTATTTTAACATTCATCAATGCGATCCTTTGGAGTTTTTTGATTTACGATCTGATCCAAACCGAGGGCTTTTCACCACTTCTTTGGGTGGTCGCAGGCGTACGATGGTTCCTTGCCGTATTGAACATGATTTCTTCTCTATATCCTCTGCAGGGCTTGTCTCTCTTCTATGCCCTCGTGGGAGGACCGTTAGGATTTGCCGCGCTTCTCCTCCTGTTAATTCTTTTGCACAGGCACCAATATCCTCATGAGCATGAGGAATTTGTATGAAATTCCAAGATATCACCATAGAAAATTGTTACTTTATCTATTGCAATTTTCAATGAATTATGTTATAATATTCAACGTGATTCTGCATAAGGCTTCTGCCTGGCAAGAAAGGAGTTTACCGATCCATGAAGAAGATCATTTGCAAGGTTGAATACGATACCGAAACCGCTGATCTGGTGGCTAAGTTCACCAGCGGTGAGCTGGGCGATCCTGCCGGCTACGAAGAATCTCTTTACGTAACATCTGCAGGCAAATATTTCCTCTACGTGAACGGCGGTCCTGAGTCTCCCTACACGGAGGAGAACATCAAGAGAATGTCCGCTGTGAAGGCCGAGGATTGGCGCGCAGAGAAGGGTATCTGATTCCATATAAAAAAGCGACAGACAACGCTCTGTCGCTTTTTTATATGGTTAGCATTAGAAAGAAGGCGTAAATTGCGCCGTAGCAGAATCCTTTCCTTGGCTATATCCATCCAATCCGAGAGAAACCGCCTCTTCCAAAACCGATGTATATTCGAAATCCGTGACTTTTCGGTGTAGATTTTTATACGGTGTATGCAGGGCAAACTCCGGCGTATACTGTCGCATCAAAGACAATTTGAACCCGTCTGGTGGAAGGATATCCGCGAGATGGTGTAATATTGCTATGGAATCCTTCCTGCAACCGGGCAGTACCAAATGACGGATAATCATTCCTCTTTTCATCAAGCCATTCGAATTAAAAATCGGCTTCCCAACCTGTCGATACATTTCAAGAACCGCATGGGTAGCAGTTTGGGCATAGTCCGGTGCAGAGGAATATGCCGATGACAGTTCATCTGACATATACTTGAAATCAGGCAAGTAAATGTCTACCAACCCTTCCAATCCTCGTAAGGCTTCTACCGATTCATATCCGCTGCTGTTCCAAACAATGGGAATGTCCAGATGAGGCTTGACCTTTTTCAAAACAGGGATGAGTTGTTCTGTATAGTGCGTAGGGGTAACGAGGTTGATATTATGAACACCCTCATCTGCCAAGGACAATATATTTCGGCAGAGTTCTTCTCCGGTTACAATCTCCCCTTTATGATCACGGCTGATAACCGCATTTTGGCAAAACACACAGCGCAGATTACAGCCCGTAAAAAAAACGGTTCCTGAGCC
This sequence comes from Oscillospiraceae bacterium, assembly GCA_015064015.1. Taxonomy (GTDB): domain Bacteria; phylum Bacillota; class Clostridia; order Oscillospirales; family CAG-272; genus CAMEON01. The sequence goes on from SVTB01000013.1 coordinate 18,707, forward strand.
CTTCATTCCACTGATGGGCGGTTCTTCCCATAAATGCGGTGCACAACGGGATATATATATTTCTTTCGTCATACCACAATATCCAACCTGTTCCGCATTGCGTTTAGCAGAGCAGCGGCGAGGACAATTACGGCAGCATGAAACTTCTTTATACATGAAAATCTCCATTTCGCCGCTTGAAGGCGGCATCCACCATTTTGAATTTCTTTGATATCATTATACACGATTCGCCGAAAAAATACAATCTTTTTTTTGAATTATCTTTACAAAACAGAAGATATGTGCTATAATAAAAATATCAAATCAAAATAGGAGGATTTTTTATGGATTGGACCGAAATCTGGGCAAGCGTCGTTGCTTTCTGCATTGATCTTGCGTGGAAAATTTTGCTTGCACTTCTCGTTTTACTTATCGGAAATCTGCTCATCAGATTCATTTTGAAGAAAGTCACCACCGGTAAGTTGACAGCCAAAGTGGACCCTACTGCTCTTACCTTCATTGGTAGCTTCTTGAAAATCGGCTTGTACGCTGTTCTGCTTGTTTGTATCGTAGGTATTCTTGGTGTGGAAACCGCCTCGGTGATCACTGTTTTGGCTACCTGCGGCGCAGCTTTGGCTTTGGCCTTGCAGGGCTCCCTTTCCAATATGGCGGGCGGCTTGATGCTCCTTATTTTCCGTCCCTTCCGTGTAGGAGATTTTCTTGAGTCTTGCGGCAATTCCGGCACCGTTATTGAAGTCGGCATTTTCTACACCGTCTTGAAAACCGGAGACAACCGCCACATCACCATTCCCAACGGTTCTCTTTTGAACACCGTAATGATCAACTATTCCAAAGAAAAGAACCGCCGTGTGGACATTGAATTGAACGTCGCTTACGGTACTGATGTGGAGGCGGCCAAAGAGATTGTCATGTCTATCGTTAAAAAGCATGCGCAGATTTTGGAGGATCCCGCTCCCTTCCTTCGCATGACTGAGATGGCAGACTCTTCTCTCAAGATGACGCTTCGCGTCTGGGTAGATAGCGCAGATTTTTGGGGCGTTAAGTTTGACCTCACTGAAGAGATCAACCAAGCCTTTGTCGAAAACCACATTGCGATCCCCTTCCCTCAGATGGATGTACATATCAAGAACGACTAAGATTATTTTTAAACCTTCAAGAGGCATTGCTTCGGCAGTGCCTCTCCTGTTGCTGTTTCCTTTCAGCACAACCTGAATATTCGGAGGTCATTTCATGACTGCATCTCAACTGTCCAGAAAAACTCCGCTCCGAGTGGCAGAGATTATATGTGTAGGTACCGAGCTTCTCTTAGGAGATATTGTGAATACCAACGCGGCATATTTGTCCAAGCGATTAGCTGCCATGGGTATTTCGATATACCATCAAACTGTCGTTGGAGATAATCCCGAAAGGCTTCGATCTGCATTGACCCATGCCTTCGAAGGCCATGGCCGCCCAAAGGCTGATCTTGTCATTCTCAGTGGCGGATTGGGTCCTACTTATGATGATCTGACCAAGGAAACCGTAGCGAATTTCTTTGAGCGCGAAATGTTTTGCCATGAGCCTTCTCTGATAGCCATCCGTGAGTATTTTGAAAAAACCGGTCGCGTCATGAGTGAAAGCAATCGAAAGCAAGCCATGATGCCGACAGGCGGTATAGTGCTGGAAAACCCCTTTGGAACAGCTCCCGGCGTAGCGGTAGGAGACGATACCCGTACAGCCATCCTACTTCCCGGACCGCCGTCAGAGCTTCAGCCCATGTTCGACTATCAGGCTACGCCACTCCTTCTTCCTTTTTGTGAAGGGGTATTGATCAGCAAAAACATTCATATCATGGGTCTTGGCGAATCCGATGTGGAAAGCAAGCTTCAGGATATCATGATCACAGCCTCCAATCCCACCATTGCCCCTTACTGCGGTCATGGAGAGGTACGTCTCAGAGTGACGGCAAAAGCCGATACCCAATCTGTTGCCGAAAAAATGTGTGATGAAATGATTGCCCGTGTATACAATAGCTCGATTGGTGGCTATATTTACGGTGTAGATATCCCTAATCCGGAAACTGCCCTTATTCGTCGCTTGGAAGCACTGGGTCTTACCCTCTGCACCGCAGAATCTTGCACGGGCGGCATGATGGGACAACGCTTAACCGGTATTCCAGGAGCCTCTGCGGTATTCCAAGGTGGCATCATCGCATATCAAAATCATATCAAAACAAAACTGCTTGGCGTGGACCCACAAGCCATTTCGGACTATACCGAAGTCAGCCACCAGGTTGCTCGTCAGATGGCCGAAGGTGCCAAAGCCGCACTGGGCTGTGACGTTGCGATATCTACCACAGGCTATGCAGGTCCCGGTGGTGGAACAAAAGAAAATCCCGTGGGTACCGTGTACGTCGGTATCGCAACTTCTCAAGGTACATCCTCCCTGCGTTTGTATTATCGTAATAAATCACGAAACTATATTCGTGAAGCCGTTGCATCACGTGCGTTTATTGCCGCTCTTGAAGCGGTTAAAAATATGTAAAATCCTCACCTTTAAGGAGTTCTCAATCGTTATGGCAAAATTCAGAAAAATCGGTATCCTTTCTTCGGGTGGCGATGCCCCCGGTATGAATGCGGCCATCCGTGCCGTTGCCCGTCGAGCTATGAGCCAGGGCATTGAAGTCGTCGGAATCCTTGGCGGATACGCCGGTCTTATCGGAGCTGCAGATCAATCCAATCCCGAGCACATTAAGCAGCATTACCTTCGTCCGCTGACCTCTTCCAATGTGTCGAATATTGTGACAAGAGGCGGCACCATCTTGTATTCCAGCCGTTGCCCCGAGTTCAAAACCAAAGAGGGTATGGAAAAGGCGCTGAAGGTATGCCACGACTACGAAATCGATGCCATTGTGGCTTTGGGCGGTGACGGTACCTTCCGCGGTGCCACGGATCTTACCAACCACGGCATTCCCTCCATCGGTATTCCCTGCACTATCGACAACGATATCACAGCTACTGACCAGACCATCGGTTTCGATACCGCGCTTAACAATGCTTGTGCCATGATTGACAAGCTCCGCGATACTGCTGAGTCTCATGCCCGCTGTCTCGTAACTGAGGTTATGGGTAACGGCTGTGGTTATCTGTCCTTGTATTTGGGTATCGCTACCGGCTCTATCGCCTTGGCTATCCCTGAGATTCCCTTTGACAAGGAATACGCTATTCAGAAAATCGACCAAGCACGCAAGGCCGGCAAGCGCGGCATGATCGCCATTATTAGCGAAGGTATGCCTAAAGTAGACGGCATGGAATACGGCGAGGCTCTGGCTAAAGAAATCAGCCGTCGCACCATTGTGGATTCCCGCTTCAATAAGTTGGGTCATATCATCCGCGGCGGAGATCCTACCCTACGTGACCGTCTGACTGCAACCCAAATGGGTGTGGAAGCTGTGAACCTGTTGCTTGAGGGAAAGAGCAATATGGTCATGTCCATTCTTGAAAACCGCGTTACGGCAGTCGATATCAATTTTGCTTTGGTGTTGGATAAGATGTATAAGAACAAGCTGAAGGACGGCGATCTTGAAGGCTTCACGGATTATCAGCTGGCGCAAATGCGCGCTCGTTGCGAGTACCGTCATGCCAAATTTGAGCGTCTTTATCGCTTGAGCTATGATATTTGCATTTGACATACCGGAAAGCCATCTATTTGTTTACAAATTATACCTTATATTCAAATGGATAATGTGTTATAATAAGTCATTACTTGATTATAGGAGGAAACTATGACTTTGTTCAAGAAAGCACTTTGTTGCATTTTGGCATCCGTGATGGTACTGGGCACCTGTGCCTGCGCATCCGGAGAACAAGGCGACAATGAAAAGACTGATGCTCCTCAGCAGACTCAAGCAGCTAATGGGTCTAATGAGTCACAAGCTCAAGAAACCGAAAAGAAGGAAACGCTGGATATTCCTGACACTCGCTACGATGGAGAAGAAATTGTGTTCCTGACCCGTGACGAGGCAGAGTGGAGTACAGTGGAGATCTTTGCAGAGAAAGCTGATATTAAGGAAGATGTCATTAGTGACGCAGTATATACCCGTAATGATGCCATCTACACCAACTATGGCGTAACTGTTAAGGAGTTCAAGATCAACACCAGTGAAGTTACAGGCAAGGTGCAAACCGAGGTTCAGGCGCCCACCGGAGATTTCCATGCAGTTGTAACCAACGTGGTTAATTCAGCAGCCATGTCCAACAACACCCTGATTTGGGATCTGAATTCTCCCGAAACCTCTAGCTTGGACTTTTCCAAATCCTATTGGGACACCAAGCTCATTGAGGGTCTTACCATCAACGACATGGTATTCTTTGTTACCGGTGATATTATGACCTTGGATAACGATGCTACCTTCTGCATGATGTTCAATAAGACCATCGCCAACGAGTGCCAAATCCCCGATCTTTACTCCATGGTCGATAACTATGAGTGGACCTTTGACAAGCTGTTCGAGTATGAGCAGCTGGCTATTAAAGATCCCAACGGTGACGGCGTACTTGAGTATGACAGCGGTGTATGCGGTTTCGCTTTGACCGATGATGTGTTCTACAGTATGTTCTATGCCGGTGGCTTGTGCGTTGTTTCCAAGGACGACGTCGGTGATCTCTACTTCTCTTTGGACGTAGAAAGAGCTCAGAACGTTGCTGAAAGAGCACAGCGCATTTTCGCCAAGGACTTCATCGTTAATATCAATACCGTATCTACTAACTCCGGTGTAAACGTTCCTGAAGTCGGTAAGACCTGCTTCGGTGACGGTCACGCCCTTTTCCTCGGCGAAGTACTTCAGTGTGTAGAAAGAATGCGTGGATATGATGTTGACTTCGGTGTCATTCCCTACCCCATGTATGATGCTACCCAGAAGCAGTACTACCACATGATGCACAAAACCGGTAGCGTGGTTTCCATCCCCAGAAGCGTCAATAAAAATATCGAAATGGTTGCTTCCATGATTGAGGCGATGGCTTACTACTCTGTAGATACGCTGACCAAGCAATACTATGAGATCAACCTCACCACCAAGAACGTAAAGGACGAGCAGTCTGGTCCTATGATCGACATGATTCTGGATAGCCGCGTTTGCGATCTCGCTTACTACTACGATTGGGGCTCTGCCCTCGGTAAGCTTGCCGGCGCGCTGAATCCTACCACCAACACCAGCATGGCTTCTACGACTAAGTCTCTCAGCAAGACAGTTGAAAGACAAATGCAAAAAGCTGTTGAGAAAATGGTAAAGAACTACGGGGCTGATTGATTCGTGTATACATAAAAATATCCTCCGAAAAATCGGAGGATATTTCTTTTAATACTTGAAATTTTTCGGTAATTGCGATATAATATATTTGAATGAATTTGCTGTTTTTTGAGGTTTAAGCATGAATGTAGATCGTTTGCCTATGGATCCCAAACGAATCCAAAAAAACGCAAGCAACCTGTTTTTATTGTGTTTTTTATCTTATACCTGTAGCTATTTAGGGCGAAAAAATTTTTCTGCCTGTCTCCCCGCCATGATCGCGGAAGAGTTTATTACAAAGACAATGGGCGGTTATATTACCACTGCGTATATGCTTTGCTATGGTACGGGACAGTTGCTTAGCGGCGTCATCGGCAGCCGTGTAAAGCCAAAATATATGCTTTCCATTGGGCTTTTCGGAGCCGGTCTTTGTAATCTTGCCATGGGACTTCTCCCGTTCCCAGCTGTGTTACCGCTGGTCTGGGCGGCAAATGGATTATTTCACTCGATGCTGTGGTCTCCTATCATTCGGATATTCACGGATTTGCTTCCCGAAGAACGCCGTTCAGCTGCGGGAACGAATATTGCCGTTTCCTGCTCGCTGGGCGCAGTGCTCGCTTTCCTCATTCCCGGAATTCTTTTAAATGTGTTCTCTTGGCAGATCGTTTTCTTTGTATCAGGCGGTATTTTGCTGGGATGTTTTTTGTTTTGGGTATTGGGAAACCGTATGCTTGCGGAATACATACACATGATGGAATCGGCTTGTGCGCAAGAGCGCGCTCAACAGAATACGCCTGAGCAGTCAATAACCCACAGTTCGCGACATAGCCGTGCATTACCTGCTGTGATCATTTCCTCCGGTTTGGGGATCGTCATGCTAAGTCTTGTTTTTAACGGAGCTTTAAGAGATGCGGTGGAAACTTGGGCACCTACGCTATTATCCGAACAGTTTGATATTAAAAGTTCTTACGCATCCTTGATTTCCGTGATCATCCCCGTAGTCAGCGTGGCCGGCACCTATGTTGCCAATTTCCTGTATGAAACGTTTATCCATAATGAGTTATATACCGCCTGTACCATGTTTGGTGTAGCCACCTTGGGTGTTGGAGGGCTGTATCTCTTCAGGAGCACAAGCATCATTCTTTGTGCCATATGTATGGCGATCAGCGTATCCGCCATGTGGGGAGCCAATCATATGTATCTGACGGTGATTCCCTATCATTTCGCGTCCGTGGGACTTTCTGCCGCCATTACGGGAACTCTAAACAGCATGATTTATTTTGCGACGGCTTTATGTTCGGGTCTCTATGGTATTTTGGCAGAAGCGTTGGGGTGGCATTGGCTAATGATCATATGGATGGCCCTTGGCCTGAGCGGTGCTATTCTGGCGCTCATCGGCGGTAGAGTATGGGCTGAAAAATCTTTGTCTATCGGAAATACTTCTCTCTCTTCTGCAAATAAGTAAATACTATTATCACATGATTATACAACAAAAAGGAGGATTCTCATATGTCAATCAACCGTTACATAGGCTCATATCCCGTCATCGGTATCCGCCCCACCATCGACGGTCGGAGAGGTATCCTCGGTGTCCGCGAGTCTCTGGAGGAACAGACCATGAACATGGCGCGCACCGCCGCCAAGCTCTTTGAGGAAAACCTGAAATATTCCAACGGCGAGCCCGTGAAGGTGGTCATTTCCGACACCACCATCGGCCGTGTGGGTGAGGCCGCCGCCTGCGCCGATCAGTTCCGCAAGGCAGGCGTGGATATTACCCTTACAGTCACCCCCTGCTGGTGCTACGGTGCCGAGACCATGGACATGGACCCGAACACCATCAAGGCCGTCTGGGGCTTCAACGGC
>SVTB01000186.1 GCA_015064015.1 Oscillospiraceae bacterium
CAGGTTGATGAAGTCCTCGGCGTCCTTGAGGGAAGCGATGCCGCCGGCGGCCTTGATCTTGACCCCCTCGCCTACGTGGGTAGCAAAGAGGGCCACGTCCTCGCGTGTAGCACCGCCCGTGGAGAAGCCCGTGGAGGTCTTGATGTAATCAGCACCAGAAGCGGTGACAATCTCGCACATCTTGATCTTTTCCTCGTCGGTGAGCAGACAGGTCTCGATGATGACCTTGAGGATCTTTTCGCCGCAAGCCGCCTTGAGAGCCTTCAGCTCGGCAAGGATCTCGTCATAACGACCCGACTTCAGGTGACCCACGTTGATCACCGTGTCGATCTCGTCGGCACCGTTGTGGATAGCATCCTCACACTCGAAAACCTTGACAGGAGTGGTGCTGTAGCCGTTGGGGAAGCCGATGACCGTGCAAATGGCCAGCTTGTCTCCCACATAGTTCTTGGCTTCCTTTACGTAAGCCGCAGGGATACATACCGAGGCGGTCTTGTACTTCATGCCGTCGTCGCAGATAGCCTTGATGTCATCCCAAGTTGCGCTCTGAGAGAGCAGGGTATGGTCGCATCTGGAAAGAATGTCCGAAAGATTCATGATAAGCTCCATTCCGCCGCCCTACGGCGGCATAAATAAATTTTGTTATTCGACCGTGCCGTTAGGCAAAAATGGGGTGGGTCCCATTTTTAGGGAGAATTGTGCGTGAAACAGTATACTTGGGTTTAGGATCACTGAACTTTCACGCTATTACCTCACTTTACTTGTTTTTCTGTTGTTCGTTGATTTTCTTCTGCCAACACTTGTGGCACATGGCGAGATAGCAGTCGTTGCCGCCCAGCATGACTTGCGCACCTTCGGTGACTACGTTCATGTCCCCATCGAGACGGGCGTTGACGGTGGCCTTGGCACCGCAGGAGCAGATGGTTTTGATCTCGGCGATGGAATCCGCCACTTCGAAAAGACGGCGGCTGCCCGTGAATAAATGGCAGAGGAAGTCGGTGCGCAAACCGAAGCAAAGCACGGGGATGTCGCACTCGTCCACGATGCGGCGAAGCTCGTCCACGTGTTCCTCGGTGAAGAACTGGCATTCGTCGGCAATAATCACATCGATATCGTTGTGATTCGTTTGATACATTTCGAAAATGTTATCCTTTCCTCCGATAGGCTCACACGTAGCCAAAAGGCCAATGCGAGACTGAATGATGTCAGCACCGTCACGATTGTCCATGGCGGGCTTGATGAGCCATACCTTCATATCCCTCTCTTCGTAATTGAATTTGGTGATGAGCGCCTGGGCGGTCTTGGACGAGCCCATGGCACCGTATTTAAAATAGAGTTTTGCCATGATCGTATCTCCCATATCAGTTATCTATGTTATTATACCATATAGACTATAAAAAATAAAGAGGGAAATGAAAAATATTTTGTATTATTTGCCATTCTGTTCAAGAAAATTTCCTTTTTGGGCGGCATGGATTCCCCTTGACAAATACCCTCGATTTATGTATAATAATCCCGTATCATTACGATTGAAAGGAAAGCCTTGACCTATGATGCAAAATACGTCTGAATTGATTGCCGACAAAGAGGGAAAATCTACCGAAAATTTGGTGCCGGATGCCCCTTGTACGAAGGCAGACGAAATTCTGGATATCGCGTTGGATGTAGGTGTGGCCATGCTGGAATGCGGTGCAGAGGTTCATCGCGTAGAGGATACAGTAACCCGTATCTGCACGGCATATGGTGCCTTGGAGATTGAGGTGTTTGCCATCACCTCGGTCGTGATCGCCCAAATCCGTATGCCAAATCATACCTACTCGTCCCAAACTCGTCGTATTCACCGTACATATAATCATTTGGCTCGTCTGGAGGAGCTTAACGCCCTATCCAGAGAGATCTGCCGTACCCCGTTGTCTCACGATGCTGTTACCTGTCGTGTAGAAAACATCCATCGCTACCGCCCCGTACCGGAATGGCTGTGCTATGTAGGTGCTGTTCTTGCTACGGGAGGCTTTACACTGTTCTTCGGCGGAACATGGCGCGACGGCTTGGTAGCCTCGGCCATCGGCCTTTTGATGACCTTCATTGAACGAAGAGGCAAATCCCTTGTCAACGCTATGGCGGGTACCTTTATCAATGCCTTGTTTGCAGGACTGTTATCTATTCTAATGGTCATTGTCGGTATCGGCGAAAATGCGGATATGATCATTATTGGTACCATCATGTTGGAGATCCCCGGTATTTCCTTTGGTAATGCCCTGAGAGATCTGCTTTGCGGTGATACCTTGGCCGGAGCACTTCGATTCATACAGGCGATTTTACAGTCTCTGGTCATGGCGGCAGGCTATCTTTGCGCCATGCTTTTATTGGGGCATATGGCGGGGGTATAGCGTGAAAGTTTTGTCATTTGAAATCCCGGTATCCTGTTTCACACACAATTTTCCCTCAAATGGGACCCGATCCATTTTGTCGCTTGCAAAAGGCAAGCGACACGGTCGAATTTTAAAATTTTATTTGTGCCGCTGTAAGACGGCGGAATGGGTATTGATATGAATATCTGGACAACCGTGTTAAAGCTCGTGACAGCCGCCATGGGCTCTTTGGGATTTTCTATCCTGTTTTACCTTAAACCGAGACGTCTGCCCTTGGCAACGCTGGGTGGATTTCTCTCCTGTGGCGTGTACTTGCTGGTGCAGTTTTTTGTGGGTGGAGAGTTGATCCCCAATTTGGCGGGTGCGTTTGCAGGTGCTATTTTTTCGGAGATTATGGCCAGAGCCACCAAAGCTCCCGTGCCTGTATACTTGTTGCCGTGTATCATCCCACTTGTGCCGGGCGGACTTTTGTACCGCACGATGAATCACTTTATCCGCGGCGCTTACGGACAGGCAGGTACCTACGCGCTGACTACGCTGGCTGTTGCCGTTGGCATTGCGGGCGGCATTATGGCGGCATCGGTTATCGGAATGTTGTATGCTAAAGTCACCTTAAAAATTTCCGGAGGAAGAAAAAAGGAGAAGCAAGCATGATGCAGCCAAGCCAAAGTAGAAGAGCTGTTTGTGTTGAAAAAGTCGTCCTTTTTGTGCAAGTTATACAAATGATTTCTGAAAACTTTGGGGAATAAAGCTCTTTCTTTTTTGGGATTTTTTTGGTATAATATTTGTGTATCAGTAGGCTCTCTGAGCCCTGCCAAGCAAAAAAATTTAGTGAATATATTTTAGGAGGAAACATTCCATGGCAAGCGTATCCCTTCGTCACATTTACAAGAAGTATCCCGGCGGCGTTACTGCCGTATCTGACTTCAACCTGGAGATCAAGGACAAGGAGTTC
>SVTB01000014.1 GCA_015064015.1 Oscillospiraceae bacterium
GTTGCCGCCATAGGCGGCGTGCGTCGCCTTGAGAGGGTTTCTCAAGGGAGAAACATCTCCCTTGAGCGGCGTTCTTTACTCCACTTTCTTTCGACGAGGAAAGAAAGTGGAAAAAAGGTAAACAACAATTTACCGGCTGCATTTCTACCATCGGTTGAGTGATTAGAAATTTATCAAAACACTCTTGACAAAAAGTGATTAGACGTGTATAATATCACTGTAAGCCCAAGAACGCCACGGATCCACCCTGACGGGCGGCGTTCCCCCACATACGAATGAAAGGAAACAATATATGAATTATCTTGACATTGACAAAGCCCTTGTAGACCTCACCCGCGCCAAGTGCGCCGAGTGCAAGGCGCGGCTGGATGCCGTCCCCAAGGACAGAGCAGGCGAGCGCAAGGCTCTGATGATCGAAAACGGTATGTACACCCTCTGCGGCAACGCGGGGCTGCTGTTCAACACCTACGGCACCCGCGAAGGCCTGTACAGAACCCGACAGAACTTTTTCACCTACGCCATGACCAAATACCCCCGCCACGGGGAAATCTACGCCACTTTGAGTGATGACGAAAAGCTCTCCTTCATGGCTGCTTGGCAGGCAGACCTGTTCATGCGGGATCAGCTTTTGGAGAAATACGTGGCCGAGCTGGCGCAGGCCGAGGCCGCAGGGGATGCAAGGAGCACCTTTGAATTTCGCATCAAGATGGGTGCGATGCGGGAAATGCTTTCCATATGGGAAGCATGGCGTAAAGAAAACAATATCTATCCCATAGAGATCGAGGAGGAATGATCATGGAAAGCACAAATTTTTTTACTTTGGTTGACAATGCCCTGTCGACGGAGTGTGACCGACTGTGTCAATACACCGATGAATTGGATAAAGCACCCTCCGAAAAGAAAAAGCAAATGGCGGAATATAAGTGCGCGAAATACCGTTACGCCGCCGTTTCGACTATTCACGTCGCCATCTATAACATTAACCGTTGCCGAGGTCTTCACGACATGAACGCCACCCATTATTTGCTCCTTCCCTATGACGAGCTTTTTCAGAAGCATGAGGAATATCTGATGCTATACGAAGCCGCCAACGAGGATGAAAAGCCCGATGTCAGCCTTTACTATGGAATGCTGGCGTTTGCGGAGGAACAAATCAACAAGCTGGAAGCAAAGCTGTCTCAGGCGACCGACTGGGAAAAAGTGGAGCTGGAAGAACGCCTCGGCGGTTTGGAATTTGCCAAGGCCTGCCTTGACGAGGCTTGGCAGAAGCGGAAGGAGTGATTCCATGAAGGAAAAACTGGCACTTCTCAAGCTTTTGGCCGACGAAACCCGTCTCTCCATCCTCAACATCCTCCTGCGGGAGGACTCCTACGTGGAGAAGATCGCCTGCGAGCTGGGGCTGACCCCCGCCACCATCTGCTATCACCTTAAAAAGCTGGAGGGGGCAGGGGTGGTCAACTGTGCCCGCTCGCAATTCTATATCATTTACTCCCTCAACCGCGACATTTTTGACAGACCGATCTATGAGCTGATCAAAAAAGATGAGCCCGTCTGCCCGCCCGAGGAAAAGTATAAAAAGGAAGTGCTGTCCGCCTTTTTCAAGTACGGACGGCTGACCCAGATCCCCACCCAGCGCAAAAAGCGGGAGATCGTTCTCGCGGAGATCTCCAAAGACTTTGAACCGGGGCGTACCTACACCGAGAGGGAGGTCAACGAGATCATCCATAAATATCATGAGGATCATTGTACCATTCGCCGCGAGATGATCGCCTGCGGGCTGATGAAGCGGGAGAAGGAGACTTACTGGAAGGTTGGTGAAACATGACAGTTATTATCATTGATCAGAAGATTAGAGACTATCGCAAGTCCCACAAGCTGACCCAAGAGGCTTTTGGTGAGCTTTTGGGTATATCCCCACAAGCCGTGTCCAAATGGGAGCGGGTGGAGTGCTATCCTGACATTACATTTTTGCCGGAGTTGGCGAAGATGTTTGGGTGTAGGGTGGATGATTTTTTCGAAGGTCGCTAAGCTTATGAGCTTTAAAAGGAAATAGCCCTCATGGGTGGAGTTTTATCTCTTTCCCGTGAGGGCGTATTTCATTTATGGAGCGTCTGTACTTTTAATTTGAATGATCACCACTTCGCAGGGGTTAAAAAATCTGGGGATCGAGCGGACGGTATTGACCACGCCACGGGAAATCACCAGCCGACCCTCGTGAACACCCGAAGTATATTTGGGAAACAGGGGCTGGTCGGGGGCGTAAACACCCCTTCCAAAGATTCGCCATTGACCGCCGTGAGCGTGTCCCGATACCACAAGGTCGATATCATAAGGACGGAGATAGCGGTCAAAATACTCGGGGTGATGGCACAGAAGTAACTTGTAGCCGGGTTGCTTTTCGTAGATCCGGATCCAATCATAGACAGGAATTCTATCAGGGTTGAGCAATCCCGAACCAAGACCGCCAATGGTGATGCCGCGAAATGTTACCCAATCCTCATCCACAAGAACGGCACCCGTGCGGCGGATGCTCTCTTTCCAGGAGGGATGCACCCTGCCCCGTCCTTCTTCCAAATGCTTGACTTGGCGGAGATTTCTGTGACACGCGCCGCTTTCGTGGTTGCCGAAAGCGTAAAAGGTAGGGGCGATGCTTACCGCTTCGGCCAGCAGATTCAAACCGGGGCGGTGGAAAATTTCGGGCTGCCACTCTTCCTCCAAGGATTCTGTCAAATCCCCCGGAATCAGAATCATATCGGGCTGCTCCTGTTTTAGAATTTCTACGATGCGTGTATAGGGATGATCATGAAGATCTGCCACCACGGCGCAGGTAAAGGAAATTCCCGGCTTAGGGGTTGTCAACGCATATCTTGTGACTCGCATACACGCTTCGCCTTTCTTTTTTGCATATTGCGGTATATTTGGAGAAGGATTAGGTTCATCACGATGATCCCCGTGACACTTCCTGTAAAATCAATCAGCACATCCTTGACCGCGGGACCACGCTCCGTAAACATCTGATGTACTTCATCGCTGATGGCATACAGGAGGCAAAAAGCAGCGGGAATGACCCACCAAAGCCATTTTTTTCCTTTGCCCAACGTATTCATAAAAGCAGCGGTCAAAAGCCCCAGTAGACCAAACTCACAAAAATGAGCAATTTTTCGAATAGGCAGATGAAATTTTTCTACGGTTACCTCCTGCTCGATGGGAGACATTGAGGGATACGAGGGGACCACCACCTGAACAATTCCCTCTGTGATCTCATGACTTCTATCCCCTGACTCTTCTCCGCTTTCAGCTGAGAAGCCAAAGATCAAGAGCATATTACCCAAAATAGCCAAACCCAGCATAATACAGGCGATCAATCGCCACAGGGGCCATTCCGGGGATTTTTTCATGATGGGCGTTACATTCATATATCTACCTTCCTCTACGGTGCACAAGATGAGCAAAGCCTCTCTTTCCCTTCGGCCATAGCCTTGGATACATCACCTTCTCTGATTTTTTCGGGGGATGAGGCCGAAATGTGATGACACATTCTGTCAGCATGGTAAACCGAACCGGTTGTCAGCCAATATACAATGGCGTGAGGAGGCAAGGTTTGTTGTTCCTTTTCTGTCTCCTCCCCGAATGGGGATTCAGCCTCGGTAAACAATGCACGAGATATCTCCAGAAGCTCTTCGGGAGTCACGGTATCGCCCGCTTGAAAGTCATCCGACAAGAGGCCGTGGGAGCGGCAGGAGGCGCACAACAGGCAAGCAAGACACACCATACAACATATGATAGGCATCATCCTTCGTTTCATACAACCTCCTTTTCCGGAAATCAGAATTTTTTTTGTTTTTTCTGTTTGGGAGCAAAATTCCGCTGACTACTCGCGCCATGGTCGTACGCACGGCGTTGATCAACGCGAGGTGCCTCCTTGGGGGGCACGTTTTTCTGTTTTGTATCATCTAAGGGTTTAAAAAACTCATAAAGATAACAGGGGAGCATACCGTTATAAAGCTTTTTGGTTTTATTGGCGGGGCGTCCGTAGAGACGATCAAACTTCTCGTGGGAGGTAAGGACGTAGATCTGCCAAGGGGTAAGATCCTTCCAATTTCTACCCAATTCGCGGTATAACTGTTCTACCTCGTATATCTCACCCATGCGCTCACCGTAGGGAGGATTACATACGATGGTTCCCTTCCGATCCAGCTTTTGGATGGTGCGAGCATCGGCATGGAAAATATTCATATATTCTTCAACGCCGCCGCGCAGGGCATTTTCGTAAGTGATGTCCAAAATGTCCTCGTCAATATCTGAGGCATAGACTTCAAAGCGGGAATCTGTCTTGATGGCAGCCTCGGCGGCTTCCCTCGCGTTCTGCCAATAGGCCGTGGGTACACGATGGAATTGCTCCGCCACAAAAGTACGTCCGAGACCCGGTGCACGGTTTACGACGATCTGGGCAGCTTCGATGGCGATGGTACCCGAACCGCAGAAGGGATCCCAAAAAAGGATGTCCTCTCGGGGACGGGCGGTAAGCGCTACAGCGGCAGCCAAAGTCTCACGCAGAGGAGCGGCACCTGCCTCGGTACGGTAACCGCGCTTATGGAGGGCTGTGCCCGAGGTATCGAGCATGAGGGCGGCCATGTCCTTGAAGATAAAAAACTCGATCTGGTACTTAACACCCGTTTCCTCAAACCAGGAGATACCGTATTTGTCGTGAAGTCTGTCCACCACCGCCTTTTTGACGATGCTCTGACAATCGGGGATGGAGGTCAGGCCCGAACGGATGGAGTGACCCTTCACGGGGAAGGCATCGTTGCGGCCAATCCATTCCTCCCAAGGGAGGGCTTTAGTGCCTTCAAACAGATCGTCGAAGGACTTGACCTCAAAATACCCAAGACGGACGAACACACGCTCGGCACAGCGCAGGTGGATATTGGCGCGGGGGATGTCAGATTCCTCGCCTTCGAAGGTAACGCGGCCGTCCATAGTGTCGAGGCGCTTGAGGCCGAGGGCGTCGATCTCCTCGCCCAGAAGCTTTTCAAGTCCGAACATACAGGTGGCAACAAGTGTAAGTTTCATGGTGGTATTTCCTTTAGTTTATTTGTATTGCGGTATAAATTGTTGTTTGAAGGGGTACGGTTAGGGAAAACTTTTTGAAAAAAGTTTTCCCTAAAACCCTTTCAAAAACCTCTAACAAAAAATAGTTGCCAAGAAATTAAACAGCGGAAAGAGTGTGGAAATCTTTTGATCCGTCGAGGGAAATTCGCATCATAGCGAGGGCCCCGTTTACCGCCCATGTGGGGCCCCGTCTCACTGCGGCTCGGTCACGCCGCGGCTCTGACTGCCACTGGCAGTCATTCAGTACCGCGTCGCCGCTTCGCTACCCACAAGAACCTCCCAATGACCCTTCGCGGGAGATTGTTTGCATGGGGTGAACCCCCCGGCATTGGCCGGCGGCACTGCCGCCAAAGAACAATTTATCATACCCTCCCACGGCATGAACCGAGGCGGAATTTTCTGAAATTCTTCACAAAAGCTTCATAAAAATTCAAAAACATCAACTGACTTTTAACACATTATAGGCGTATAATATATCTATCATATGTAAAGGTGTGCATTTCTATGAACAATCAGCATATCAGGCGCACAGCGGCTCTGCTCGCCGTGCTGCTCTCTTTTGGCTCTCTCCTTGTCTCGTGCAGCAAAGAGGGAGATAAAACCGACGGCACCCAAAACGGTACTGTCGCAAATAACGGAATCATTCCATCGGGCTCTGACATCGAACCTACGACAGGCTCGGCTACCCAAGTAGTCACCCCCGACACCCTGCCCGAAGTAGTGACGGTGGAGGATCCCACCATAGGATCTTACGCACAAACCACCGAGACGGTCATCACCCTGGGTGGCAGTATCACGGTAGACGGCACGGGTGCCACGGCGGACGGAAAAACTGTGACCGTGACAAAAGCGGGCACCTATCTTGTCAGCGGCTCCATGGCTGACGGTCAGATCGTGGTAGATACCGCCGACGACTCTAAGGTGGTGCTGGTGCTCAACGGCGTGTCTCTCGCCTGCTCGGATGGGCCCGCGGTATTCGTCAAGACCGCTCCCAAGCGGGTGGAATTCTACACCGCCGCAGGGTCGGTCAACATCCTCTCCGACGGCACGGGCTACGTGGTGGCTGACGAGGACCAAGCAGAAGGTCAAATCTATCCCAACGCCTGCATTTACGCCTGTGAGGATCTCCGCTTCGAAGGCGAAGGCACCCTGTACGTAAACGGCAACGCCGACAAAGGGATCAACACAAAGGACGATCTGGACGTGCGAAGCGGCACGCTGGTCATCACCTCGGTGGGCGTGGGTATGCGCGGCAACGACTCGGTCACGGTCAGCGGCGGCGAGATCACAGTCACCGCGGGTGGCGACGGCATCAAGAGCGCCAATATTGAGACCGTGGGCAAGGGACAAGTCCTCATTGAAAACGGTACGCTGTATATTACTGCTACGGGGGACGGCATTGCCGCCGCTACGGATCTGACGGTGACGGGCGGTGTCATGGTCATCAACACCAAAGACGCAGATAGCAGTTCTCTGTCCGCAGCCAACGAATCCCCCGCTTATGAGGCTCTGCGAGGTCCCGGGGGCGGGATGCCTCCCGGAGGCTTCGGCGGCGGCCCCGGTGGTGGCGGCGGTATGCCCGGTGAGGGCAACAGCAACAAGTCCTCCATCAGCGCCAAGGGGCTCAAGGCCGCAGGCACGCTGATCGTGTCCGGCGGCAAGATCACCATTGACTCAGCTGATGACGGCATCCATGCCGACGACGCGGTGTGGATCAAAGACGGAAGCATCCACATTTCCGCCAACGATGACGGCATTCACGCCGACAACACCCTGACAGTCAGTGGCGGTGTGACCGAGGTAGCCAAGAGTTATGAGGGCTTTGAGGCCAATCAGATCACCATTTCGGGCGGCACGAACCGCGTCACCACTTCGGATGACGGCACCAACGCCAACGGCGGCACCTCCATGGGTGGAGGTCCCGGCGGCTGGTGGGGTAATTCCTCTGATACAACCGAGGAAGACACCGCCACAGGTACGCCTCTGCTCACCATTTCGGGGGGCTACACCGTGGTCAACGCCGCGGGTGACGGCATCGACTCCAACGGCAACATAGTCATGACGGGGGGCACGCTGTATGTCTACGGCCCTACCAACAACGGCAACGGCCCCATCGACTTCGGTGACGGCAACTGCAACATGACCATCTCGGGCGGTACGTTTTTGGCCGTCGGTAGCAGCGGCATGGCAGACACAGCCCAGAACAACGGTCAGGCGGTGTTCGCGGCTTATATGAACACCATTCAGGCAGGCACGATCATCGGCATCAAGGATGCGGACGGCCATGTGATCGCCGCCTTTGAGTTGCCCAAGGCCATCGCGTCCATTGTCTACAGCTCCCCTGCTCTGACGGCAGGCGAGACCTACACCTTCGTCTACGGCGGCACAGCCGGCGAGGCGGTGGACGGCGTGGTGGATGTGGCTACCTACACGGGTTACAGCGAGATGGGCAGTTTAGAGGCTTATTGAGATTGAATATGGGGCGATTCCGAAAGGGGTCGCCCTTTTGTTATTCAGGTAAATTGTTGTTTAGCGGAGTACGGTCAGGAGGAACTTTTTGCAAAAAGTTCCCCCTGGAACCCCTTCAAAAAACTTTAATAATAAATACTTTTTAGAGGTTCTTGGAGGTGGTTTGGAGGAACCTTCTTACAAGAAGGTTCCTCCAAGCGTACCCCCATAAACAACAATTTACTTTAGCTCCATATCCTTTCGCTGGATCTTCTCCGCGAACTTGGTGTCAAATTCCTCGGGGGTACCGTGGGTCATGAGGGCTTTTTCGCAGATATAACCGCGCCCTGTTTTGGCAAAATGATCGATGTAATAGAACTCCCCCTGTCCACAATCTTGCGGAACAGATCCGAATACTCAATTCTTTGTTCCTTGGGCGCTTCAATAATGACAGTGTTATCCTCGTCATCGAGAAAGCAAATTCTTTCTGGGAACACCTCCGCCTGCTCCTTTTTCGTATACACAACGGCGGCACATAATCCGGAACCAAGGAGGGCAATCACGGCATTAACAGGACACATGAGCCAGAAATACTCGGCATCAAAATCGCCCTCTCCCAGCGCACCACCTATCAAGACAACTGTTAAGGGCAGACCGACAAGAAACAGCACCAGAGCACACAGAAAGGTCCGCACGGAAAGCTTCCGAAGCAGATAACGACGGCATTCTTTCGATACGGTTCCCTTGAATTCAAAGAGAATGGGCTTATTTTTCAAGTGATTCACGGGCAACTTCCCTCCTTATCGTGTAACTCGTATCTTGTATTATCTCTTATCTGAACCAATTCCCCTTCTCCACGCCCTTTTCGGTATGGAAACCAACACGCAAGATCTGATACCAAACCTTATCGGGATCGCCGTCCTCGGGGAGGATGTTCAGAGCGGTTCTCATGGCCTTGATGATGTATTCGGGGTTGAGGTTTTCGGTGTTCCCCGCCCGCAGGGTGGTGCGGATATGGATAACGCCGCTCATGTCAACCGAGGCCTTGAGGCTGTGGATCATGGGACGGATATCCACCTCCTTGTCACCCGACTTGGAGCGTTTGGTCATGATAATGGGGGCGCCGCCCGGAGCGAAATACTCATTGATGGCGTTAGCCATTTCAGAAGCGTTACCGGGGGTGACGAGGGTCATCTCATAGGTCGCCCAGGCGATATCCATAAAGGAGGTCTGGGGGATATAGACGGCAGAGACCTGCATTTCATCCGTCAGCTCGGCGTTAAGCTGCTCCTTCATCTCCTCGCAGGTGATCTCACGGTCAATGCGGAGATCCACCATTTCCTCCATGCCCTCAGAGCCCACGGGCAGGGGCACGCCAAAGACGATCTTGGAGTGGGGGTTGAAGCCCTTGGTGTACCACATGGGGATGTCGGCACGGACGAGCACTCTCTGCCACGTTCTTTGGAGATCCAAGTGGGAGAAAAACTGGAGGTTGCCCGTCTTACGGAAGATGACACGGTAGGTCATAGGCTCGGCTAAGAGGGGTCTGTCAAATTTGGAGGGGTGCTTTTTCATCATTTCTTTTTGGGACAGCACGTTCTTTCACCTCCTAATTTATTGGCACCGCAGCCCGAACAGCCCTCGCGGCAGTTTGGGGTGGTGGCGGCCTCGTAGGCCTTCATGCGCTCCCGCTTGAGGAACGCCTTGGTCACGCCACAGTCGATGACATCCCATGGAAGCACCTCGTCCACGTCCCAGCGGCGGTTGGCGTAAAAGGCGGGGTCAATGCCCGTGTCGGCAAAGACGGCCATCCACTTGTCATAATCGAAATATTCAGACCAGGCGTCGAACCTGAAGTCTCGCTCGCAGGCCAATGCCAGGGCTGGTGCCAAGCGGCGGTCACCACGGGCAAGGACGGCCTCAATGACACAGGTTTCGGCATCGTGGTGATTATACTTCACGCGGCGATCCTTAACGCAGGAGCCAACGTATGCCTGCTTGCGTTTCATTTCCTCCAGGGTGTCCTGGGGCTCCCATTGGAAGGGGGTGAAGGGCTTGGGGATAAAGGGGGAGACGCTAATGGTCACCTGGGGCGGTCTGCCCTTTTTATAATTGGGGTTCTGATAGTAGGCGTTGACCACGCGGTGAGCCAACTCGGGGATCTCAGCGAGATCCTCGTCGGTCTCGGTGGGATGACCCTGCATGAAGTAGAGCTTGACTTGGTTCTTCCCTGCATCAAAAGCAACATTGACAGCGCGCATCAAGTCATCCTCGTAGAGGTTCTTGTTGATGACATCGCGGAGTCTTTGAGAACCCGCCTCGGGGGCAAAGGTAATGGTAGAGGTACGGACGGAGGCCACCTTATCCATCAGCTCCTTGGTAAAGGAGTCGGCGCGCAAGGAAGGCAACGCCAGATTGACCATGTTGGGGTTAGTCCAGGACAAAAGCTTGTCTGTCAGCTCGTCCACGCGGGTGTAGTCGCTGATAGACAGGGAGGACAGGGACAGCTCCTCGTAGCCCGTAGACTCGAAAATATCGCGGCATTGGCAGTCGATGACGTCGGGGGTCTTTTCGCGGACGGGGCGATAGACCATACCCGCCTGGCAGAAGCGGCAACCGCGGATGCAACCGCGCCCCACCTCCACGGTGATGCGATCCTGTACTGTCTCGATGTAAGGCATGACCACGTGATCGGGCATGGGTGCCTTGTCCATGTCCTCCACAATGCGCTTGGTCACAGTCTTGGGGATATCGTCATAGATGGGAGTATAGGCCTGAATGGTGCCATCCTCGTTGTAGGTCACGTCAAAGAGAGAGGGGACGTAGACACCGGGGATGGTACGGGCGGCTTCGTGGAGGAAAGCGGCACGGGTATAGGTGCCGTCCTCCTTCATTTGGATGTAGAGGCGAACGATCTCGGGGAGCATCTCCTCGCCCTCACCAATGTTGAAAAGGTCAAAGAAATCCGCCACGGGCTCGGGGTTGTAGGTACAGGGGCCGCCGCCAATGATCAGGGGGCAGTCCTCGCCGCGATCCTTGGCGTACAAGGGGATATTGCCCAACTTCAGCATATTCAGGACGGTGGTATAGCACATCTCATATTGGAGAGTAAATCCCACGAAATCAAAGTTGGAAATGGAATCACCACTTTCCAGTGCGGTCAAGGGCAGGCTATGCGCCTTCATTTGGGTCTGCATATCCTCCCAGGGGGCAAACACACGCTCACACCAAATATCGTCGTGCTGATTGAGACAATGGTAGAGGATACGCATACCCAGGTTGGACATACCGATCTCGTAGGAATCGGGGAAAGCAAAGGCAAATCTTGCCTTGATATCTTTTTTATCCTTGACGATCTGGCCGTATTCGCCGCCGGCGTAGCGTCCGGGACGGGAGACCGATGTCAGGATCATGCGTTTTTGATGTTGATTCATGGTACTATCCCGCAAAGAGGTGCGGGTCCTTTCTTTTACTTGTCAGAGGCGGTCTTTTTCTTGCCGCGTTTTGAGGTCGCCATGGAAAGGCGGGAAGGGCGCAATGCACATTTAACGTACAGACTTAAAATGCCAACCCAAAAGAATTGCCATAGCCACAGCACGAGAGAGCTTACATGGGTCATAATCCCCAGCGTCAGGCAAGCACCCAATCCTCCGGCAGACAGGATCACGAAGATCCAAGCAAGAGAAACCGCCATACGTGTGGCTGTTTTCATACGGCGGCAAGCCGTGATGGGATACACGATATCCACGGCTCTTCCCGTGGCCATCATACCGCTGACTCGACTTTCACGGGACTCCTCCAGGTGATCGGGGCGGATGATATCCAGCCGCGGCATTTGGGGAGTTGTCAGAGATTTCAGGAGATCGGGGGTTACCAAAGGATCATAGTTGACGAGCGACAGCACATAGCCGAGAGAGCCAAGAGCCTTGACGGCCTGTGCAAAGGATTTTCTGGGACGGTATTCTGCGGCGTAGGCCAATCGGAATTTTCTGTCGAAGGCCACATACAGTACGCGGCTGTTGGGTGTACGCTTATACTGGGCTTCACGGCGCTTGGGAGGTATTCTGACCCCTCGCTCTTCAAAGGCAGCGTGAGTTCCGAGAAGCACTTCATAAGCCAAATCGCGTTGGCGGTCGATCATGTATAAGCGCAGGCAGGTGCGGTCAATTTCAGCAATCTCCAATCGAATACCCTTGAGCTCTTTGTCACGCAGGGTAAAGGAACCGTCGGCCAAGGGAAAGCCCAACAAGGCAAAAAGACGGTTCGTCACACAGCGGTAATGCCCGGCCTCCTCATCATCCGTCAAGCTGACAGCTTTAACATGGGTTGCCTTTAAGGCATCCGCGGAGGAAAACGTAATGCTTACGGCATCATTTTCCACCGTTTTTCCGGGCGCGTACAGCTCGATGGCCTCTGGCGTCAGCACGGTGCATCCGTGGCGACCGATCAAACGGTTGGCAGTAAAGAGCGGAAGCGTCAGCCCTAAAAGATATGCGCAGGGCAAGGAGGCGAGGTAGGCACCCATAAAGGCAGACAGCCCTTGAATCCATGCACCATGACCGGCTACCACCGTAGCCGATGCCACTACAAGACCGCCCATAAATGCGCCTGCAATATAAAGCCCCGTGATCCACTCGCGCCGGTCATATTGGGTTACTTGGAGGAAATAATGCGCCAAACGCTCCACCTTGCGTACACGGAAAGTATGCACATAGTCCTCGTCGCGGCCTTCGGTCACGTCACGCTCGGCCTGACTTAAGATGTATTTTGCCTTGCCGGAAGAAGCCACGCGGAAGCTGAAGCGTTCAGCCACCGTTTTCAAAAGATCTCCAAGGCAAGCGACAAGTAGAATCACGAGCGCTCCGCCGATATACAGCCGCAGGCCATGACCTACAAGGAAGCAAGCCGACAGGGTGTACAGCAAATCCAATGCAATCGCCGCCGCAGGCAAAGCGTAGGCAACGGGTTTGAGTTCCCACAGGCTGCGCAAGCCACCCCATACATACGTAATCGAGGGCAGGCAAGATACAGTCAACCATAAAAAACCTATAATGGGATACAGAGGGCTTCTTACAAAATCCACCAACCCATCACCCAAGAGGGACGCAAAATCAGGAAGGATATCCAAGCCAAGGCCAACCAAAGAGAACACCAAGGTAAACCAGAGACGAACCTTACACAAAGTAGCAGCACTCGCATAGGCTCTCTCTTTTTCACAGGTTTGGGAAGCGGCGGTATATTCTTCCCCGTCGTAAACCACGGCGGGAGTATTTCGGAGTCCGCTCTTTTGGCGGCGGTGGTATTCGTCCTTCACATACTGGTTGCTGACACGATTGATATGGGAGACTTCCTCGGTTCTCTCCAGCTCCTTCTCATAGCCCAGATGCAGGTACAAGGCTGTATCACGATCCCGCGCCTGTTCGGCAGGCTCCACGTGATATCCGTGTAGTTGTTCGGCATCGTCCGTGGGAGATGCGGGCATATCGGATGCTTCGATGACTCGTTCTTCGGGCACCTTAATATATTTTTTAGGAGCAGAACCCACCGTGTTCAGGGTCAACTGCAGAGGGTCATGCCATCCATCGGCTTTTTTACGGGGAGGTAGCATATGATTATGACCAGATGAGGTCTTCTCCAAGGAGTCCCCTTGATATGCCTCGTTGGCAGACACATCATCCTCCGATGCAGAAAACCCATCTGTACTGTCATCAGCGGAGGTTTCCGGGTCGTCAAGAATATCTTCTCCCGTCGTCATACGCTGCAGGGCTTCTCTTGTTTCCTCATCCATAGCCCCGCGCATCACGCGGTCGAGGGTAGACATATGGGTACGTCCGTTCAGCTCCTCATCATCGTATTCGGTTTCCTCTTGCAACCAAAAGGATGCCACCTTTCGCTCAGGCAATTGTGGCAATTCGTCCACGACGACTATTTCCTCACGGACAGAGGGAATTTTCTCAGGCACCACCGTGGCGGCAGGCTTACGCGCAGGGATTGAGGATTCGATGGGTGCCGAGGGCTCTGCCGTATCAACTGCCGCTTCGGCAGGAGCGGGCGTTTCATTCGAGGGATCAACCGTTTCATGATAACTGTCAATAGTCTCCGTAATCACGGGGGGTTCCTCGACGGAGAACGAACAAGCTTGAATCTTTTCCTCTCCGGAAGCATCCGTTACTTCCTCCGCTTCAAGATCGGCCATCATCTCATCCAAGGCCTCGCCCAGCCGTCTGCTTTCTTCAAAAGACACCCCTCCGACGATCTCCCCCTCGTCCTCTAACTCTTCATCGGAGATTTCCTCCGATGTAGTCTTTTCGCTATCGTCAAAAATCTCCTCGGATGTGACCGTCTCCGCCCCGAGAGCGGCCTCATCCGTGTAAGCCTCTTTGGAGGATATCTCCTCCGTCGGGGCTTCATCGGCCACGGTTGCTTTAGAGACAGCTTCATCCATATCTTCAAAGGATGCCTCGGGCAGATCTTCAAAAACCATATCCGCTTCTTCTGGATCCTCCATAAACTCATCCAGGTTGAACCCGCCGTAGGACAGCGTCTCCGTCTTTTTGGATGCAGAGCCTTGGAACCGCTCCAACTGCTCTCTTAAAAGACGGGAAAGCTCGTCCTCCTCCTTGGTTTCCGGCGCAGGGGCAGAGGCGCTCTCTTCATTTAGAGAAGCTCGAAGCATGGCGGCAAGGTCGCCGTCGCTGTTTTTCTTCACGTCTTTTTTTGAAGTTTTGGAATTTGCCAACAGGGGCACCTCCTTTCAAAATGTAAATGAGTTACTGTTGTATTTTGTGCTGTCTGGAGGCCTCGGCCAACAAAACAGCGGCAGCGGTGGACACGTTGAAGGAATTGACGTGACCGTACATGGGAATGGACACAATGCCGTCGCACAGTTCGGTCACCACACGGGAAACACCGTTCCCTTCACTGCCGAATACCAGAGCACAAGGGCCCTTGAAATTTGTCTCATAATAGGGAGCTCCACCTGCTTCGGCACAGTAGACCCATACACCTTTTTCCTTCAGCTCGCGGATGGTGTTCGCGATATTGGCTACTTTGGCCACCGCCAGATGCTCCATGGCTCCTGCGGAGGATTTAGCCACCAAAGCGGTTAAGCCCACGGCGCGGCGCTTGGGGATGATAAGGCCGTGAGCGCCCACGCCCTCGGCACAACGAATCAGAGCGCCAAGATTGTAAGGGTCGGTGATGCCGTCAGCGATGGCGATGAGGGGAGGCTCGCCCCGTTCCTCAGCGATGGCCAGAATCTCCTCCACGGTGCAATATTCCTTCTGCGCCACCATGGCGATGACACCTTGATGGGGGACGAAGCCTGCCATGGCATCCAGTTTGGATTTATCCACCTCCACCACAGGGATGTTCTTCTCAATGGCCTCGGCCACCAGCACCACGATGGAGCCTTCTCTGTCGCCACGGCGCACCAAAAGCTTGTCCACGGTGCGGTCGGAGCGGAGCAGCTCGCGGACGGCGTTACGGCCAATGACCAGGCCCTCAGCGGCGGATTCGTCATGCTTTTGGGTATCAAAGTCCCTCTGCGCCTCGCTGTCACGGAAGGATCGGTCGCGAGGCTCTTCTCTGTCAAAATTTCTGTCCATAGGACGCTTTTTCAGGGGCTCACGGCCATAAGTCGCCCGACGGGCATCTCCGCGCTCTCCCTGCTTGTTTCCTCTATAAGCGTTGTTCTTGGGTTTGCGATCATTGTAATCCATACGTGTATTCCTCTCTGCGTGTAAGCATAGTTTCGCTATTATATTATAATTAAATTTATTATATCATAAGATACGTCAAATGTCAATGATTCGAGGGAGAAAAAGCGCACAGAAAGAGGTCTTCTTTGATTGTGAATTTTTTGTAAATGGCGCACTGCGCGTGTTACGTTTTGCAGATTTGATTCGTCATAATAATTGAGATTATAATAATCATTACTGCGTTTCAGACGCATTCGTTGAATTGCTGAGCCACCTCCTCTATTTTGTGCAATATACCAATGTACGACAAGGGATTTTTATGATATAATAATCATGGTACAGAGACTACCATTCTTTCCCTTGCAGCTTCACACGGCAGAGCCGTTTGAAATACATCAGAAAGGAAGTGATCCCATGAAAAAAAGATTCTCGCACACCCGCACCCTTAATGAGTGTCAACAACTCGTAAATCAGCCATGTGATGAGTCTTGTTCCGCTTCATGTACTACACATCATCAAAATATCAAATCAATAAGTAAAGATATCAATGACAAAATACGACGTCCTAACGGACATATAATATTTCCCTAATTAAGGAGATTTAACCATGCTAAAAAAACATCTCACCCCCTGTATATTATTTTTCTGGCTCTTGACCTTAATATTGACTTCCTGCACTATCCCTCCCACTATCGTATCTACATCCACGGCGGGTGTTACGGATGAGATCCCCACAGAAGCAGAAACTCCCCCCGCTACCGTCTTTGACGGCACTTTTGCCACTGATGCTTATACCGTTACCTGTATCGGAGGACAGTATTATCTGAATTTCAAAGAAGAACAAAAAGCATCCTCAGAAGACATTTCAGGTTGCAAAATCTCAGAAATTACTTTTGATTCTCTTTCCGATATGAAAGAAAAGCTTTTACATAACGGGCTGACAGATAGCGAAAAGCTTGTGATGCAGGCTCATTTCCCCAAAGACGAAAACGGTATCCTGATGTGTGATCTCACAAAATTATACGAGCCCGTTTGGCCTGACAAAGAAACATCCTATTCTCAGGTGTATTGGTCGGGCGGCGCATCGTTGGGTTTCGGTTACACAGGTGGATCCGTGGTTTTGGCAACCGAAGAAGTTTATAACACCCACTTTCAACGCTACTATATCGATGCTCCCAACACCACAAATTACACCATCACCGCTGATTACGAGGGAACCTATGACGGTCATCCCTGTCGATGGATCGAGTTGACCCGCACCAATGGCAAGAGCTTTCGTATCGGATGTATGGAGCTTACTGTTGACGGGCGCTCCGTTTATGCGGTTCTCAACTTCAAGGCCGACGGGGAAACCTTTTCGGAGGAATCTTCTTCCGACGGTATGATTGACACATTGGGAGCTCCTTTTACAGGAAATATTCTGACCGAAATAGATGGACATTACATGATCATCGGTATTGTGGAGCCGTCCTCTGCCCCCACCGTGGAATGGCTCACCTCCTTCGGTATTACCCCTTATGTGGACAACTCCAACCATGTAGCTTCATAACGCACCATAAAGAAAAAAGCACTTCATCAGAAGTGCTTTTTTCTATGTATCAAAGATTTTCAAACACGGAGAGCGCATACTGGCACAGGGCGTGATCCTCTTCACCAGTACCGCCGCTGACA
Source organism: Oscillospiraceae bacterium (assembly GCA_015064015.1). GTDB lineage: Bacteria > Bacillota > Clostridia > Oscillospirales > CAG-272 > CAMEON01. Next base: position 16,932 of record SVTB01000014.1, read on the forward strand.
CCCAGACCGCCCACGATGACACCGCCCACGGTAAGGGGCACACCGCCGCCGAAGGTAACCATACCCTCAAGGCTCTGGAGGCCATAGAAGGTACCGCCGGGCTGTACCAATTTGTTGAGCTCCATAGTGGGCATCTTCACCGCCACGGCGGTGTAGGCCTTCTTCACGGCTACCTCATAGCTAACAAGGAAAGCGCCGTCCATGACGTGCACCGCCACAGGGTTGCCCGCCGCGTTGACCACAGCGATAACAGCTTGCTTGCCCGTCTCCAAAGCTCTCTGCTCCACAGCAGCAATGAGCTTTTTAGCTCTGTTCAGATCCATAGAGGCGGCACCGCCCAAACGTGCCATGACCTGACTCACAACGCTGTCCACTGTGGGAGAAACAGCGGAAGCAGCGACGGCAGGCTGCGTGCCGGTAGCGGGGGCTTCCCCTATAGGCTTCTGCTCTTTCAGATAGTCCGAATAACGGGCAGACACCAAAAGGTAATCGCAAAGGCGGTTGATATACTGTTTGAAGATTTCGGGAGCGGCATAACGGCGATCCATGGCTACCACCGCCCGCTCACAGGAACGGGCTGTGGTATAAGCCACGTCCAAACGGGCAGATTGCTCGCAACCGCCGGGGAGATAGTCCTCCATGACACTCTCGGGCATGACCGAGAGCATCTTATCAATTCCCTTTTCCAAGAAGGCGATTTCCTCTTCCGAGAAAGCGTAACGGCCGCTTCTCGGATCAGCCAACCCCTTGGCGAGGGTACGCAGGATCTTCATCACCCGCTCCAGCCTGCCCCTGAATATGGGACACTCGGTGACCACGCGCACCATCCCCAGCGCCGAGATTACTTCCTCAACGCCTCCGATTGCGGCAATACGCTCATCGGCCTTGGAGACCTGGGCAGCGGGGGTCAGGGCGGTAAGCCCCTTGTCGCCTGCTTTCGTATATAGCTTTTTTTCTTTATTTTCCATTCGTATCATCCTTTGTTTGTCATCACAGCTTGAAAATGACATTCTTATACAAGGTATATTATACTACATATCTTGGCATTCGTCAAGGGGTAAATCCATATTTTCTCAAGGCTCTTTTCTTTTGGGGAGCAGTGGGCGAAAGGGGGTAAATATGGGCGGCTCTGTGGTCAAAGTTTCCGAAAGTTCCGTGGTATCTTCTTGAGGCATCTCCAACACTTCCTGCCACAGGGAGTAATGCAATCTGCAGCAATCGCGGGGCTCACTTCCCTCAATGAACCATCCCACCCGCGGGAGTGTTTCCGCAGGAAGGGCATTGATGCAATCCGGGGTAATAATCTGTCCTGACAACGGGCAAATGCGAACGGGGATCACCTCGGGGGATCTTTCAAAACCCTCACGGAAAGGAGCTCGGCTGTAGACGGTCTCACAAGAGATCATCACATCATCGAAAATGCCCAAACAGGGATTCCCGTCAATTCCCTCCAAGGGCACAGGATACTCGTAGCCCATCCACACACCGCACAGCAATCGGGGCGTGTAGCCAATGAACCAACGATCCCAGTTGTTCTGGGTTGTCCCCGTTTTCCCCGCTACGGATATACCCATTTTGTCTTTTAGCCATAGTCCGCGAGCTGTACCATCCTCTGTGACAGTTTCCAAAAGTCTTGTCATGAGCGCCGCCTCGTTCCGCGTCAGCACCCGCTCTCCCCGAGGCTTATTTTCCAGCAAGACGTTCCCTTCCCTATCCAACACGCGGCGATAAGATACGGGAGCGTGATACAGACCTTCCGTAAAAATGGTATAGGCCGCGGTCATCTCCCGCACCGTTACCCCTTCGCTCTGCTGTCCCAGCGCTACAGAGGACAGGGTCATATCATGAAGGGCTTTTCCCGATGCGGGTATAAGGCTATCCATGTGCAACCGTTCTTTTAAAAATCGAAAAGAGTTCTCCACTCCCAGTTGCTGAGCCAAAGCCACGGGAACGGTATTTAAGGAATGTGCTACCGCGTCTCGCAGGGTTACGCGGCCACGATACAAGCCGTCGGCGTTTCGCGGCCAAGGATGGCCTTCATTCTCCCCTACAGGCAGATCTTCCCATACGCTTCCCCAGGTGATGAGTCCCTCATGCAAAGCAGGCGCATATATCCCAGGAGGCTTGATAACCGAACCGGCGGGACGCTTGGCGGCGGTGGCATAGTTTTGGAGATAGTACGCATTTTTGACACCAACGGCCCCCGCTACCGCCAAAATATCTCCGTTGTGGGGATCTATGATCACCGCAGCAGATTGAGGACGACCATGAGTGCCCATGGGAAAATTTTCTTCGGTCTCATAGTATTTCGTCAGGATGCGTTGGAGGCTTTCGTCCATTACTGTTTCTATGGAGAGGTCTCCCGTGGAGAGAAGGCGTGATGCTTTTTCATAGGTGTAGCCCAATCTTGCCTGCAAATCCCGCAGGACATCTGCGGCCACCATTTCGGTATACCAAGAGGTCATGCGAGGGTTTACCTCAGGCTCCGGGCGCAAGACGAGCGGCGTATTGACAGCCGTATCATAATCCTGAGAAGTGATATATCCTTTCTCTTTCATTTCGGACAGGATGATCCTCTGCCGCCGCGTATTCTCTTCAGGATGGGTGCGGGGATTATAGAGAGTGGGATTGTTTGTAATAGCGGCCAATGCGGCACATTCGGGAAGCGTTAGCTCGTCCACGGTTTTTCCAAAATAGTATTCTGCCGCTGCCCCTACACCTTCGCAACCTCCCCCAAGGTTGATGACATTAAGATATACCGTCAGAATGGTTTCCTTATCCACCTTTTTCTCCAAATCCAAAGCGGTGAATATCTCAGTCAGCTTGCGCTCGGGGGTGCGGTCTCGATAGCCTGTCAGATTTTTGATCAGCTGTTGAGTAATGGTGGATCCTCCGAAATCTGCCTTACCTTTGTGGACAAGGAAATCCCACAGAGCATGACCTGTTCGGATGATATCCACACCATGGTGCTCAAAAAAGCGTTTGTCCTCAATGGCAATAAAGGCATGGACAAGATGATCCGGAAGTTCGTCAAAATTCACGAGCTTTCTTTTTCGGTTAACCGAGGGGAGCCTCTCGCATGAGAGATGATACGTCACGTTTTCCTCTCTCATATCACAGTCTAAATCCGGGACATACAGTTTGGCCGATTCCCCCTCCTCCCTGAGAGACAAAAGCGAGAGATCCAGCGTAGCTCGGCTATAGGGGAGGATCCAAAAAAACACCCCTATGGAGAGCAGGAGAAGTATTGCCAACATTCCTCCAAGGACCCACGCCATCACCTGTTTTTTTCTTTGCTTGCTTTTTTTCACGCATAATCCCCTTTCTCGTTATGATCGTTCGGCTCAAAAATTATTATACCGCATTGGCGTATAAATACACTCCAGCCGTGACATGATAATACCGACACAAAAGGCATTTTTTGCATGAATATGAAAGGATCTGAACGCATGAGAAAAATTTTGAAAATTCTATTGACGGTGGCGGTGGTAGCCGCGCTGGCGGGACATCTTGCAGGCTTGGGATTTTTCAGCGAATTAAAGGATAAGACAGATCAGCTGTCTAAAAAGGGACTGCATCTTTGGCTGTCTCTCTCCTCCCGTGTGGAGGCGCTGGAGGATTCGGTTTCGGCCTTTGGGGAGCAGGTAGAGAGAGAGAGTTCAACTTCTTCCCTCCACTCCGACACCCAAGAGCCACACACAGATACGCCTGTCAGCGAGGAAACTCCCACATCGGCAGTTACGCTCCCTCAAGAGCCTGAAACACTCCCCCACGTTTCAGAAACACGTCCATCCGAAACGGCTCCGTCTGTCACGGAAGCATTCACCTCTGTCATCCTGATCATCAAAAGCCACGAAGGAGTCATCGGGATTTTTGACGAGCAAGACAACCTTTTGCGGATTGTCAGTATCGCCGTCATGACTCTGCCTGCGGAGGACAGGGCTGCTTTGGAGGAGGGCCTGATCGCCGCATCCGAGGAGGAAGTCAATCGTATTTTGGACAGGTTGGCTTAAGATATTCCCCAAACTGCAAAAATTCTCCGTTTCACTATAGCGAAACGGAGAATTTTAATTTGATGTCAATGATTTTTTAGGGCTTCCAAAAGCACTTCTCTTTCGACATAGGGGAGCTTATCCTCCCCCACCAATTGATAGGTTTCATGTCCCTTTCCCGCCAAAAGGATCATATCTCCCGGTTGTGCCATGTCAACAGCATATTGAACAGCCTTTGTGCGATCCGGGATTAAGACGCGGGAACAGCTCCCCATGGGAAAAGCCATATCGATCTCTCGCAGAATGGCCTCGGGATCCTCCCGTCCGGGGTTGTCCGAGGTAAGAATACAAAAATCGGCTCGTACGCCAGCGGCCTCCGCCAACTCGCGGCGCCGCTCACGGGTGCGCTCACCTACCGAGCCAAAAAGGCAGATCAACCGCTTGGGGTGATACCCTCGCAGGAGATCCAACATAGAGGCCATGCTGATGCCGTTGTGGGCATAGTCAATAACATAGAGCACATGGCGGTCGAAAACCGTCTCAAAGCGGCCGGGCACCACGGCGCTCTCCAAAAGACGACAAGCGGTATCCACGGGAATACCGAAAGCGGTGTGCGCGATAGCTACGGCGCACAGAGCATTTTTGATATTAAATTCGCCGGGTTGAGGCAAAAAATACACTTGCGGTAAGGATTTCCCCTGATATGACACACAGTATTCCATTCCGGGAATCCCGCCCCGTACAAGCCCCTGAATGACCGTAGTTTTCAGCGCGGCAAGAGGATGATCTTGGGTAGAAAAGCCGCATATATCAGCGGGATCACCTTCATTCATGAAACCCGTGGCAGGATCATCAAGGTTACAAGCCGTCACGGCATGGGGATAATCCGTAAACAGGAGGTGCTTACAAGCGGCGTAATCCTCAAAATCAGGATGCTCGTTACCACCAATATGATCAGGAGAAAGATTGGTAAATCCGCAAGCAGCAAAGGATAAACCGTAGGTACGGTGCATTTTCAATCCCTGAGAAGAAATCTCCATCACAGCAGCTTTCATGCCTGCATCCAGCATCTTGCGAAGGCAGGCGTACAGCACAAGGCTGTCGGGGGTGGAATTGACCGTGGGCTCGTGTCTGTCTCCGTAGGTGATACCGTTGGTACCGATATAACCCGTAGGGACACCGCTGTCACAAAGGATTTTTTGCAAAAACAGAGCGGTCGTGGTCTTGCCCTTGGTACCCGTCAAACCTACCAAAGAAATTTCCCGCTCGGGGTGGCCATAAAAAACAGCGGCAGCCTCTGCCTCTGCGATGCGGGTATGGGGAACGATGATCTGCAGCGCGTCACGGGGCAGATCCAAGATATGTTCGGTCAGAAAATATCGACAGCCTTGGGCATAGGCCTTAGGCGCATAAGCGTGTCCGTCCGAGACAAAGCCCTTGATGCAAATAAACAAGCTCCCCTTAGCGGCCTTTCGGGAATCTGCCGTGAGAGACAGGACGGATGTGTCTGCCGTGGGGCATGGACCTTGGAGCACGGCTCCCGTCAATTCACGCAGGATAGCATATAAGGAAACCGACATAAAAACATCTCCATTCCGCCGCTTTACGGCACCACATATCGTTTCAACGGTTACAACGCACCAAAGGCGCCAAGGGGTCACCCACGGCAGGCGCGTGAAGGATCACGTAGCGAGATTCCAGCACCTCGGTATTACGGCCAACAAAGGCCTCTGCTTCGGGGGAACAAGGATACAACAACAGGATCCCCGATTGTGTGGCTGCAAAATCCAAGAGGATTTGCAACAAAACACCATCCGACATACGGGATAACGCGGAAGGAAGAGGATGTCGCAAAGCGGATAAAAGCAGGCGGATATCAAATCCTCTGCCAAACCAGTGAGGGCGAATATCGTGGCGCAGGTGCATCTCAGATGCCAAACGCCCCGCCGTAACTTTTCCGTCAAGAAGAACGGGCACAGCCGTGGTATATAGATATCCCGTCAGATCATCATAGGTCACAGCGATGTCCTCCCTTCGTTTTTTTCATTATACCATGATTCCCCTCAAAAGTCAATCGCGCGGCGAAAAATCACGCCGGCAAAACCGTAACGATACCCACGAATAGGGGTAGCCCCGTGGCGTTGTCCACAATGGCGTACACAAAGGGGCGGTCGAGGTAGACATATTTGGGCTCCATAGGCATAGCCGAGCCACATTCATTTGATCCCCATGTAACGGCGGCAGCCTTGGTACCGTGGCGGCTCACCTCAATGAAGGTCTTTTGATATACACCCGAGCAAAACAGGCTTGCGCCATCGTAGGTACCCAACCCCGTCAGGTCGGCATTAGCATTGAACAGATCTATCATACCCATGGATTGTAAAATAGGGGTCAGATCCATATCGCTATCGTAGGTGAACTCGGGGAAACGGACGTATACTGTCTCGTGGGTTCTGTTCTCCCACATGGTCTGCCATACTGTGCCGTTGATAGAGGCGGCGAAATCATACACGTTCACGCCTTCATCCGGGAGAAGGCCTACAAAGCTATAAGCCCCGCCCTTATACTGTTTAGCAAAGCCTTGGCCGCCTTCAAGGGTTAGATAGGTGGATTCCTCGGAGTGGAGGGTAGGAAGCTGTTTTTCAGCACCTGTGATCGAGGTAAAGGGGCGATCCTTCACATCGGATTTCTCATATTCATCCAGCCACTTGGCATCGAACACCAAGGCGTTGATGACGTACATCATGACCTCAGGACGAATCGGCTTCTCAAGAATCTTGTCAATCATGCCGTCGGTATACTTTTTCACCCAGTTGTTGATGTCCTTGCGGGTGGACTCATCAAAGGGGGCTTTATATTGCTGTGCCTCGTACCAGTCGGCGCAGGTCTGCAAAAATTTCTCCTTGACCACTAAATTGTCGTCTCCGTCGCGATACCAAATAGAGTCGGCAACGGACACCTTGCAGTTGTCACCGGTATACAGATTGCTCGTATAGGCATACAGCGCCTTGTTGAGAGATACGATATCCATGCCCAGCGCGGTCTCCATCTGGGTCAAGGTCTCACCCTCAGCACCGTTGGCAATCATGGCAAGACAAATCATGGCCGACAAGGGAGAAACCAGGTGATTTTCTTTTCCCATCTCTTTGTCAGAAGCCACGGTAGTATTGAACAGAGTCATGGAAAAATCCGACATGGCGGTGATGAATGCGTCGGTCACCTCTCCCGTTTCGGTGGTCTTACGGGTATAGTCGGCGGACAGTTCCTGTGCTTTGATGTTCAGCGCGCAGCTCGCCATAGGCAGGACGGCACCTATCAACATGGCGGCGCTCAAAGCAAGGGATAAAAGGGCGGTAAACTTGATTTTCATGGTGTTCCTCCTTGTTTAAAATTTCAAAATGCGGCATATGTGGTAAATTGTTATTTAGCGGGGTAAACCCCATACCATTTGGGTGTAGGAAGACAAAGGGGGTTCTGGGGGCGAAGCCCCCAGAACCTATGATGACGGCCGGCGGTTTCGGGGGCGGCCTTGAGCGCCCTGAATCAAATAAAAATTGTTTTGCGGAGCAAAACTTCCTTATTCCATAATAGAATTTGGGGGTTCAAAAAAATAAAATAACAGCGATTTTATTTCTCGAGAATTTTCTTGCGGCTTCCGCCGCGCGTCAGGGCGCTCACGGCCGCCCCCGACACCGCCGGCCACCCAAGTGAGGTGCAGGGGCTTCGCCCCTGCACCCCCTTAAGCCGATAAACAACAATTTATTTTTCCGTTGATGTCTCACTTTCGGCTTCTGCCGTACCTGTTTCTTCATTGACCGTTCCTTCCGAAGGAGAAGAACCGGGGGGCATGATTTCTTCAGGCGGGCTGTTACCGACATTTCCGGGCTCTTTTTCGGGCAGAGCTCCGTCTTCTGACATAATTCCCCCCGCATCCTCCAAAGGAGCATTGGCCTCGGGTTTCATATTGCCGCCGAGAGTATCAAAAATCTCAAAGGAAGACAAACGGAACACACCGATGGCCACGATACATAGGCAAGCTACCGCTGCGAGACGGCGGATATTTCTGCGTCGATTCACATTGGTACGGCTCAGCCCCACAGATTCAGGATGGGCCTCTTCCAAAAAACGATCATCAATGTAAGCCATAGCCTCGGCCATGACGAGAGATTTGTCACTCATACTTGGATCCCCTCCTTTGCGAGATGTGCCCGAAAGCGGTTGCGGGAGCGAAACAGAGAGGACTTGACACGAGACTCTGTCATGTCAAATCGCCTTGCTATATCCTCGATGCTGTCCCCATAAAAATAGCGGCAGACAAAAATCTTTCTTGCAGTTGGAAATTCCTTTTTAAGAAAATCGTTAATGGCCTCTCCAATGATGCGTGCCCCGGGATCCTCTTCCCCGTTACTCATGGGGATACACTCGGACAGTTCCAAAAAAACCGCAAA
>SVTB01000187.1 GCA_015064015.1 Oscillospiraceae bacterium
CTGTTCGTGACTTAGCACCCGATGAGCTTATTCCTGTGGGCTATCCCTTCAACAATACCCGAATTCTCTTGCTCACCGATGACGGTAAGAAGGCTGCTCCGGGAGAAGTGGGAGAGATCCATATGCAAGGCACCTGCGTGACCTTGGGGTATTACGGTAACCCCGAAAAGACCTCAGAGGCCTTTGTACAGAATCCCTTAAATCCTCATTATCCGGAGCTGATCTACCGCACAGGTGATCTCGGCCGATACAATGAGCGTGGGGAGCTGGTGTTCATTTCCCGCTGCGATGCTCAGATCAAGCACATGGGTCACCGCATTGAGCTTGGGGAGATCGAAGCCGCCGCCGCGTCGGTAGAGGGCGTGGGTCAATGCTGTTGTGTGTACGATAACACGGGCAAGCGTATCGCGCTGTATTATGTCGGTGCGGCTGAACCCAAGAATATTTTAAAAGCTTTGCGGGAAAAGCTTCCCCGATATATGCTTCCCGCTATTTGCGAGGTTCTCCCGTCAATGCCCAGAACTCCCAACGGAAAGCTGGACCGGAAGGGGTTGCGTGAGAGGGCGGAGCGTGGAGAATGTTAAGGAACATTTCCCTGCAGAGAATGTTGATTTGAAAACAACCTGTCATACAGAAAGGATACACCATGAACGAAATTATTGAAATCTTAAGCGAGCTTCATGACGATATAGATTTTACCACCGAAACCGGGCTGGTTGAAAACGGCATCCTCAATTCTTTGGATATCGTGGCCATCATTACCGAGATCGACGATCGCATGGACGTACAGATCCCTGCCGAGGAGATTTTGCCGGAGAATTTTGATTCTGCCGAGGCTTTGTGGGCGCTGGTACAGCGTCTGGACGAGGTGTAAGGCGGCGCCATGAGTTTTACATCTGTGGCGTTTCTCGTATTTGCCGCGCTGACGCTATTGGTCTATTATACCGTGCCTAAGAGAGGACAATGGATCGTTCTGCTGGTTGCATCTTCCTTGTTTTACTGGGCGGCGGGAAGCTGGTACTTGCCCTTTATTATGGCGACCATCCTGTCCACTTGGCTTTGCGCCTTGGGTATTCGCCACCGCGACCGCTTGGATGCGGCGTATTTGGCGGAACATAAGGCAGACATGACCAAAGAAGAGCGCAAGGCATTCAAGGCAAACGCCAAAAAGAAAAAACGCCCCTACCTTCTGGGCGGCTTGATCTTCAATTTTGCCATCTTGGGTGTTCTGAAGTACACGGGTTTTGTGTTGGGCGGGGTCAACGACCTTCTTGCGCTTTTTGCCACGGATGAGGTGTCCCTGTCGGTTTCCGTTCCCACGCTGATTCTTCCCTTGGGTATCTCCTACTACATTTTCCGCTCCACCGCCTACCTCATTGATGTGTACTGGGGCAAAACCGAGGCGGAAGGGAATATCGCCAAGTACGCCCTATTCGTCTCCTTCTTTCCCGCCGTTCTCCAAGGTCCGATCAGCCGACATAAGGATCTGGCCCCCCAGTTTTTCACACCACATAGGGCAGAGTGGTATAATCTGTCAGAGGGCGGACTTCGCGTGCTGTGGGGATTTTTCAAGAAGGTGGTTATTGCGGATACAGCCATGATCGCGGTGAAGTCTATCATTGAATATCCAGAGGAATTCACAGGTATGTATGTGCTTCTGCTCATCATCTTGTATTCCGCTGTTATCTATGGTGACTTTACGGGCGGTATTGATATCACCATCGGTCTGTCCCGCATGATGGGATTGAAATTGGCTGAAAACTTCGACCATCCCTTCTCATCCCGTTCCACCCAAGAATATTGGAATCGTTGGCACATGACCATGGGCTCCTACTTTACGGATTACGTATTTAATCCTCTGTCCATCAGTGGTCCCATGAAAAAGCTCTCCAAATGGAGCAGGGAAAAGCTGGGCAAGACCGTGGGTATGCGGGTTCCCGTGTACCTTGCCACCCTCATCACTTGGTTTTTAACGGGTTTGTGGCACGGCGCAGCGTGGAATTTCATCGTATGGGGGTTGCTCAACGGCGTTGTGATCCTCGTTTCTCGAGAGTTTTCTCCTTTGTACGCTAAGTTCCACCAAAAATTCCCTACGCTCAAGGAAAAGACATTCTATGGAGGCTTTTGTGCTGTTCGAACATTTTTCCTCATGGGTGCCATCCGTATCCTGGACTGCTATCGCGACGTTCCCCTGACATTTAAGGCATTTGGATCTATGTTCTATGATTTTGCCTCTTGGAGGGATCTCGCTGATGGCAAAATTTGGAATATGTTGGGTTTGGAGCTTTGGCAATATATCGTCATTATCTTGGCGGTGACCGTGGTGTTCTTTGTCTCCCATCGGAGCAAAACGAAGCCCGTGCTTACAGAAGTCTCTGAGCAGCCTTGGCTCTATGGCTTTGTCTGTGCCTTGCTGATTTTGGTCATCTTGATTTTCGGCAGCTATGGCATCGGCTTTGACGCGGGCGATTTTATCTACCAAACGCAGTTTTAAAGGGGGGCGGATATGAAAACAAATCATAAGATCATCCGCGCTCTGGCGCTCATTATCTCTCTGTGCCTCACGGTGGCTATTCTCATATGTGCCACTCCCGTTCTGCAACCCAAATATATTACCGCTTCCCCCGAAGGTTCTTTGACCGAGGAATATTACAATTCTGTCAAAGAAACCAAGCACGATGTGCTGTTCATCGGGGATTGTGAGGTCTATGAGTCCTTCGTGCCTGCTATTCTTTGGGAGGAATACGGTATCTCCTCCTACGTCCGCGGCGGCGCGCAGCAGCTCGTCTGGCACTCCTATTATATGCTGGAGGATGCTCTCCGCTATGAGACACCAAAAATTGTTGTATTCAACGTGTTGGCCCTCAAGTACGGCGAGCCTCAAAAAGAGGCCTATAATCGCCTGGCACTGGACGGCATGGAATGGTCGCCCGTTAAAGTGGACGCCATTGAGGCTTCTATGATGGAGGAGGAATCCTTTATTTCCTACGTTTGGCCCTTCCTTCGATATCACAGCCGTTGGCATCAACTGACCGTCGAGGACTTCAAGTATGCCTTTTCGGACAAGCCCACCGTTTCGGACAGCGGATACCTCATGCAGACGGATATCGTCCCCGAGATTCCCTCGAACGAAGAACCCCGACCCCTCATTGACCCCGCCCTGCCGCAGACGGCTCGGGACTATCTTGCCCGCATAGCCGCGCTGTGTGATGAGAAGGGCATCGAGCTGATCCTTATCAAGGCACCTACCAACGCCGTGCATTACCATTGGTATGACGAATGGGATGCGCAGATCGTGG
>SVTB01000188.1 GCA_015064015.1 Oscillospiraceae bacterium
CACCCGTAGGGGTATCCAAACGATGGACAATGCCCACGTTGGGACAGGTTTCGGCAAGATAGTCAAGCAGGCTGATCTGCCCGGACGGGTCGGGCTGTGAGGACATTCCCTGCGGCTTGGAAACCAGCAGAAGATGCTTATCCTCATACAAGATCTCAGGGATTCGGACAGGGTCATGCATACCGTCACTTCCCTTCTCCGATAAGGCTTTTTTGATAGGCAATACGCTCGTCACCGTTTTGCAGATAGATGATCCCACAGCGGGCAAAGCCGTTCTTTGAAAGGGCGTTTTGCATGGGGATGTTGTCTCTGTGGGTATCGATCTTCAAGTTGCCGCAGGCGGCAAAAGCATAGTCGAAGCAGAAGGAGGCCACACCCACGCCGTGCCTCACCACGGCGATGCGATGGATGACCCCGTAGGGCTTGTCGTTGAGCCACGCGCCGTCGTAAATTTTAGCGTAGGTAGGGTCGTTGCCCTTGAAGAAGCAGAACACCCCCGCGATCTCGCCCCCATCCATGCAAATGTGACAGCGGCCGAGGGAAATATCCTCCTCGATCACCGTGATCTGGGGATATCCGCCGTCCCATTGCTCCATATTTCCGTTTTCCCGCATATAGGCGCGGGCGTGGTCGTAGATGGCCATGAGGGCGGGCAGGTCGGCGTAGGTAGCCTTGCGGACGGTCAGTTTGCTCATGCCCGACCTGCCTTTTCAGCCTTCAGAGCCTCGAAGCGGCTGATCAGATGTTTGCCGCAATCGCACATAAACTTTGCAGCAATGGGCAAAAATTCATTGTCAAAGCGCGTTAAAAAGCTATCGGCCTCAAATGTAAAGTCTCCCTGATAATCAATATCTGCCAAGGCTTCGATGACGGCATTCCAGTCGATACGCCCCATGCCGGGGAGGGTGTGATCGTCGCTCACATAGCTCACGTCGTGAACATGGAGTGCACCCAAACGGTCGTGGCCGAGGGTACGGATAGCATCCTGGGGCTCGCGGCCGCAGAGCGCGACATGGCCGAGATCCAAGCATACAGTAAACAGATCCGATCGATTTTGGGCGTCATAGTAAGCCGCCAGCTCCTCGGGGGGCGCGGCCACGTCATCGCAGATACGGTGTGTGACGGGATGGGTCTGCCACATATTTTCCATGGCGATCTTCACACCTGTGCTTTCGGCCAAAGGCGCAAGGGAGGCGTAAAATTCACGGTTCATCTCAAACAGCTCGGTCTCGCGGCCGTAATATCTGCCCTTTTGCAACGGATGCACCACCACTTGCTTGATACCAAGATAAGAGGCAAATTCAAAGACCTTCGGCATAAGGGGAAGCAGATTGTTCGTATAGTGATCATATCCTCCGCCAAAGGGAGCGTGGGCTTGGTTGAATATCACACCGCGCTCGTCAGCCATGGCTTTGAGCTTCAAGGCGGTGGATTTCATATCGGTATCGAAAAGATATTCATTGTTGGCAAACATGGTCAGATCCAGTGCGGGATATCCGGCATCCATCAAAAGGCGGATACCCTCGAGCAAGCCAAAACGAGAAACGGCCACGTGGGTTTGTGTTGACAACAGCATTTCTGTCACCTCCTCGGTAGGATATTGAAATTATATCATAAATTCATCATCAAGTCAATAAGATGCATAAGAAAAACACGGTACAACCTGTTCGGTCATACCGTGTTTCGATTCAAAAAAGAAGCATTCAATCAAGCCTCTTCAACAGCCTCGCATTCGCAAGCCTCTTCGCACTCGCAAGCTTCCTCGCAATCACAAGCATCGATGGCTTCTGCAGCCTTCTTTGCGCACAGCTTCTTCTTGAATACCTTTTCAAAAAGAATGAATGCGGTTGCGGCAGCGGCCAGAACGCCAACCACAATGGCAATGATCATGGGAGCGTAATTCTTCTTCTTGGGCTTCTGGAAAAACATTGATATATCCTCCTTTATTATTATGCTTCTATCAGTCACGGCGGACTTATATAGTTATTGTTAGTATACCCTATAATCATGAACTCACCGTGAACATCTATGCGTTTTTTACAATTTTTTCTCAACATTTTCTATGTTACTTCAAAAAAATTATAAAAACCCCAAATAATTTTGAATCTGCTATTGACAATCGCTTGATTGTATGGTATAATCTATCCAAAGGAACAGCTGGACGGCCGTTCCCATGTGATTCTAAGAATGAAAGGAGGAATCGTTATGATGGATGCAGTTTCTTTGTTTGTCTTGTCTGCGGCAGAAAAGGCTGAATTTGATATGTCCACCATAGGTCCTGCACTGGCGTGGTTGGGCATCATCATCCTATCGCTGATCGTAGAATCGCAAACCGCCGACATGGGTGCGATCTGCTTTGCGCCCGGTGCACTCGTTGCCATGATTATGGCTGTCTTGGGGGTGGATATCGTCCCGCAGATCGTTGTCTGTCTGGTCATTTCCGCGACTTTACTGATTCTGGCCAAAACGGTACTCAAAAAGTATATCCGAAAGCATCACAAGATTGAAAAAACCAATGTCTCCGCCATGGAGGATAAAACAGCCACGGTTGAAGAAACCATCGACAATATGAGCGACAGCGGCGTTGCCAAAATCAACGGACAGCTTTGGAGCGCACGCATGGAAAACGACAGCGAAACAGCCGAGCCCGGCGAACACGTGACCGTAGTACGTGTAGAAGGCACCAAGCTGATCTGCAAACGTAAGGAATAATGCTTTTCCCCGACACCAATCAAATTCTAAAGACGGGAGTATCCGTCGGAAAGGAACGTTTATGTTATCTTTGAACACCGCCACAGGGCTTGTAGCCACTTTGTATGCCGTCACAGTGCCGCAGGTGCTTCTCATCTTGCTCTCTGCCGTTGTGGTTGTTGTGCTGCTCATCATTCTCTCCAACATCCACATTGTTCCCCAGGGGCGCGCGTTTGTCATTGAGCATCTCGGCTCTTACAGCAAGACATGGGAAACAGGCATCCATTTCAAGGCTCCCTTCGTCAACCGCATCGCCAAAAAGGTCAATCTCATGGAGCAGGTCGTGGACTTCCCTCCCCAGCCCGTGATTACCAAAGACAATGTCCGTATGCAGATCGACACCGTGGTCTTCTTCCAGATCACCGACTGCAAGCTTTACGCATACGGCCATGCCACCCCTATGACCGCAATCGAAAATCTGACCTCCACCACCCTGCGTAACATCATCGGTGAAATGGAATTGGACAATACCCTGACCAGCCGAGACATCATCAACACCCA
>SVTB01000015.1 GCA_015064015.1 Oscillospiraceae bacterium
GCGGCCAAGCTGACCTTTGCCCCCTTTGGTAAGACGGTCACCACCCATTTGGGCAAGCACCCCATCGCCAATGTCATTTGGGCGATCCTCGCAGGCTGGGAAATGGCGATCGGCTATCTCCTGGCGGGCCTTATCTCCTGCATCACCATCGTGGGCATTCCCTTTGGTCTACAAGCATTCAAGATGATGAAGCTGGCCTTTTTGCCCTTCGGTGCTACCGTAAAATAGATTCATAAAAAACGATATCCGACAGATCACACACGATCTGTCGGATTTTTTTGTATCAAAGTTTTTTATCAAACAGCGCCCGTCTTGCGGTGGACTTGCGCATCATCTCTCGAAGCCCGTCCATATCATCCAGCTCCAGCATGGAGCGCATACGGTTCAGCTCCCCCTCAAAGACGGTCATCTGGTGGAGCAGGGCGTATTTGTTGAGTCTGAACAGCTCGCTCCACATCTCGTCGTTGAGGCGGGCGATGCGGGTCAGATCACGGAAGGAGTCGCCCGTGTATTCTTCCAGACGGTTGGTATACTCGCCGCCTGCGGGGGTGCAGGTCATGAGTGCCACGGCGATGCAGTGGGTGAGCTGGGAAACAAAGGCGATGATCTCGTCATGCTCCTTGGGGGCAAGACGGGAGATACGGGCAAAGCCCAGGATCCGTCCCAAATCCTCGCAAAGCTCGATGGCACCGTCGGTATTCTTGCTGCTGGGGGTGACCACGTAGTTGGCACCCTTAAAAATGCTTGCATCGGCATTCTGCACACCGCTGCATTCGCGACCCGCCATGGGGTGAGCAGCGATGAACTCCACGTCCGGGCGAAGCATAGTCTGGATTTCGTCCACGATGCAGGATTTCACACCCGTCACGTCGGTAATGACGATACCCGACTTGAAAAGGTGCTGGTTGTCCTTGATCCAATTCTTGAATACGTGAGGATAGAGAGCGAAGATCACGAGATCAGCCGCCCCCACCAGGGTGGGATCAACGAAGGCCGCGCCCCCCGCGATCATGCCCTTGTCCACGGCGTAGTCAATATCCTCTTGGGACAGGGTGATGGCGGTGACACGGTAACCCTGCTTTGACAAAGCCTCGGCGTAGCTACCGCCCAAAAGTCCAAGGCCGACGATAAGAATTTGATGGTTTTTCTGTAGCTTCATGGGAACCTCTTACACCTCGGTGACGGCGATATCCGCGCCGAGGGAACCTAATAGATCGAAATAGTCGGGCAAGCTCTTATTGACAGCTTCAGCGCCCCGAAGGGTGCCGCCCGTCAGGGTCAAGAGCGTGGAAAGTGCCATGACGATGCGGTGGTCGTTGTGACCGTCAAGGAACTCGGCAGGGGCATGAAAATCCACGGGATTCACGGTGACGGTGTCCTCCTCCACTATGACCGACACGCCAAATTTGGCAAGCTCCTCTGCCATGGCAGCGGCGCGATCGCTCTCCTTGATGCGGAGGCGGCGGGTTCCTGTGAAGGTAGCTCCCTGCATAGCAGAGGCCACGGCCATGAGGATGGGCCCAAGATCAGGACAATCGCTGATATCAACAGTAGGTCTGCCGGTTGCCAGTTGTGGGTAAAAATCACGGTACACGCGGTCACCTTGGAGACTGTCGGGATTCAGACCCATCACGGTTACATGATGACCCAAGACGGCCAGGGCGTGGAAAAATGCGGCGTTGGAGTAGTCTCCTTCTACGACGGCAGCAGTAGCCTTGTAGGTCTGCCTACCCGGGATGCGAAGGGTCAGCGCGTCCTGCCACTCGGCCTCAATACCGTAAAGGGCCAGAGCGGAAAGGGTCAAATCAAGATAGGGACGGCTCTCCAAGGGGGGCAATATAGTCAGGATGCTGTCCTCGGCGCACAAAGGAAGGGCGAACAGAAGTCCTGTGATGAACTGACTGCTCACATCCCCACGCAGGGTGAAGCAACCGCCACGCAGAGGACCCTTTAGGGTCAGCTTGGGGGTTGTCTTATCCAGGTCAAAGGTGAGTCCAAGGTCGCTACAAAGATCGGCATACACACTCAGAGGACGCTCAAAAAGACGGAACGAGCCCGTGAGGGTCACGGACTTGTCTGAAAGCAGACAGATGGGGATGAAAAAACGCAGAGTACTGCCGCACTCGCGGCAATTCAAGGGTTCGCAGGGGGCGGCTTTTAGAGGGTCAATTCCCTTCACATCCACGATATCATCTCTCTCTCGGCGGGCACAAGAAGCCCCCAAGCCGTTCAACAGCGTCATGGTGGCCAACATATCCTCCGAATGGGAGATGCCCTTCACGTTACTTTGGCCGTTGGCCAGCCCTGCGCAAATGAGCATCCGGTGCCCCATGCTTTTGGAGGGCGGTGCTTGGATCACACCCGAAAGGTGTGAAGGGGTAAAGGTAACTGTCATTGATAAGCGCCTCCTTGGAGGTGTTCCATCAAAAGCTCCATGGCCTCAAGATAACCGTCGGTGCCGTGTCCCGTGATGGTTGCCATGGCGGCCAAGCGGATATAACTGACCTGTCGGAAGTCCTCTCGCTCTTCCACCTTGGAGATATGCACCTCCACAAGAGGGAGCGCTACCGCTTTGGCGGCGTCCAAAATGGCGATACTGGTGTGGGTGTAAGCTCCGGGGTTGATGATAATGCCATCATACCGACTGTAGGCTGATTGGATAAAGTCCACCAGATCGCCCTCATGGTTAGATTGAAGACAGAGAACCTCCACACCAAGTTTTTGGGCGCGATCTTCAATTTTTTTGATTAGATCCTCGTAGGTTTCCCTGCCGTAATGGGCGGGCTCACGGATACCCAACATATTCAGGTTGGGGCCATTGATAATCATGAGTTTCATGAGAAAAAATCCTCTCTAATGGTATTGAGGGTGTGTTTCATGACCTCGTCGGTCTTAATTTCCACATCGCAGGTGGCAAGGTAACGGTCATACCGTTCTTCAAAACGGCGTCGGATATCCTCGACAGTAGAAGCGATGGGACGGTCGGCCGTAGGAATCAGGTATTCCAAGGGCCGATTCAAGAAATAGATACGTCCTGTGCGGCGCAAAGCACGGATATTTTCATCTCTTAGAATAGCGCCTCCCCCCGTAGCGATCACAGCCCCTGTATGGGTATTGGCCACATCCTTGACAACCTGCGTTTCCAGATCGCGGAAGCCAACTTCTCCCAACTCGGAAAAGATTTCTGTGATTGGCTTCCCTGCCCGCTGCAGAATAACCGCATCGGTGTCCACGAAGGGGCGTCCCAATTCTTGAGCCAAGGCCTTCCCCACGGTAGATTTGCCGCTTGACGGCATACCCGTCAGCACGATATTTTCTTTGGAGGCCAAGATCCTTCGATAAACCCGATCAGTTTCCTCGTCCATAGCTGTTTCATCCGAAAAAGCCTCCTCCACTCGGCCAAGAAAAATACGGCTTGCCATCACCGCCTGGGCTACCAGCATATAGAGGCCTCCTTCGGCGGGAATACCGTGATCAAGGGCATCCTGCACCAAGTTGGTGCGCAGGGGATTATAAACCGCATCCACTACACCCGATAGGCGGGAGAATTTTAAAATATCTATGGGTGTACCCTTGATATGAGACGCGCCGTCAGCGTAGGGATACATACCGCAGGGGGTGCAGTTGATGATAACATCGGTATCCCCGTGGTTCGCTTCCGCCTCAGCATAGGAAATTTGTCCTTCCGCAGAAGGGTTTCTCACCACGGTCAACACAGATGCCGCTCCTTCTGCCTTGACCACGGCACGGGCGGTATGGGAGGTGCCTCCCGAACCGAGGATCAACACTTTTTCACCCTTCAAAGATCCGCACACACGGCGGATCAAAGCCGAAAGGCCGTAAAAGTCTGTGTTATAGCCCCATAGCTTGCCATCTCTATTGACCACACTATTCACCGCTCCGATGGCTTTGGCGTGCTCGTGAATTTCATAGAGATACGGCATGACTGTCTGCTTATAAGGAATGGTCACATTGATGGCGGTGAAGGTGGGATTCTGCATAAAACCCGGAACGGCCTCGGGCGCAAGCTCGCAAATTTCGTAGGTATAGTCGGCACACAGCTCATGTATTTCCTTAGAAAAGCTATGCGCAAGATGCTCACCGATGAGTCCGTATTTCACAGAAATCCCTTCTTTCTTAGTCTTGGTTTCTCAGCCAGTCCGCTCCGTATCTTGTGGCCAGCAAATCGCAAAGTGCCAACGCCACAGTACTGTCCACCACCACACGGGCGCGGTGGATAATCGCCGGATCGTGGCGGCCATGGATTTGTAAGCTCGTATTTTCACATTTGTTAAAGTCAACCGTTTTCTGTTCCCTATAAATAGAGGGCGTGGGCTTAACGGCACAGCGAATGATCACGGGCATACCGTTGGTGATGCCCCCCAAAATACCGCCGCAGTTGTTGGTTTCGGTGATAATCTGTCCGTTTTTCGCACGGAAAGGGTCGTTGGCTTCACTTCCCTTTTGATCGGTCAGTGCAAAGCCCATTCCAAACTCCACGCCCTTGATAGCGGGGATACCAAACAGAATATGAGCCAAAACACTTTCCACAGTATCGAACCAAGGCTCGCCCACGCCTGCGGGCAGGCCTGTCACGGCGGTTTCAAGGACACCGCCCACGCTGTCGCCTTCCATTTTGGCATTGGTAATGGCGGCTTTGATCCGCTCTTCCGCAACAGGATCGAGAACGGCAAAATCCTTTTGGTTAAGTGCGGCAAGATCGGCCGAAAGATCACCAAAGGGTCTGTCGGAGATCCCTGCGCAGGACGCGATGTGAGTCCCTACAGTGATACCCTTCCCTTTGAGGGCGGTGATGGCCACGGCTCCCGCGGCCACCAATCCTGCGGTGATACGTCCTGAAAAATGTCCACCACCACGGGGATCTTGAAAACCGTGATATTTCATCTCGGCAGTATAATCAGCGTGACCGGGACGGGCGATATACCGCATGGTGGCGTAATCTCCACTTTGAGTATTGGTATTTTCAATGAGGAAGGTCATGGGGGTTCCCGTCGTTTTTCCTCCATACACGCCGCTAACAATCTTCACGAGATCGGGTTCAGTACGGGCGGTAGAAAGTAGCGCGCTGGCTGAACGGCGAAGGTTCATTTGGTGGGCAATAAACACCTCATCCACGGGGATGCCGGGCGCCATACCGTCCAGCACCGCACCAATCATCTCGCCATGGCTCTCGCCAAAGAGGGTCACGGTTATATTGTTTCCGAATGTATTCTTCATGCTTTCCTCCGAAGGATGATATAATCTTGGGTGAATAAATTGTTGGTCACCTCTAAAAATTTACTTTAATATACTCCCGAGCGTTTCACAACCTCAACATATTCGTCGAGGCTTGCAGAACGGAACTCAAAACTCCCCACATGGGGGCAATACACGTAATTGATCTTGCTGCCATCCATTTTTTTGTCGTGACACACAGCAGTCAAGGCGATGTCGATATCGACATCCGTCTCGGTGGGCAAGCCCGCCTTTTGGAGAACCGCCACAAGGCGCCCTCTCACCTCGGGTGAACACATGGGAAGCATACCCAGTGCGACACATTCCCCGTGGTATAAGGCGCGGTCACCATCGCGCAGGGCGGCCTGACTTTCGATCCCATGTCCCAAAGTATGGCCGAAATTCAGCACTCGGCGGAGAGAACTTTCTTTGGCGTCCTGCTCCACCACATATCTTTTGATCTTGAGGGAGGCCCTGATGATTTCCTCCAGCATTTCCATGATATCCCCCGTCTCCATCTTTTCAAACAAGACTTTATCACAGGTCACCGCCATTTTGATGGCCTCAGCCAAGCCATTGGATATTTGACGGGATGGTAGCGTGGACAGCACGTCCGGGTCAACGATTACCTTCTTAGGCATATAAAAGGCACCTACGCAATTTTTCACACCCTCATGATTGATGGCAGTCTTACCCCCGACAGAGGAATCCACCTGAGAAAGAAGGGTGGTGGGAATATTATAAAAGTCAATGCCGCGCATGAAAGATGCGGCGGCAAAGCCCGAAAGATCCCCGATGACACCGCCGCCCACGGCTACGACGCAATCGGTACGGGTAAATCCATGATCCAGCATAATCCCGCAAAGGTCGGATAGCACTTCAAAGCTCTTGGTATCCTCTCCTTGAGGATAGGTAACAATGAGGGGATCTGCACATACCCCAGCTACGGTTTCGGCATATACAGCAGGCACGCCATCGTCGGTAACAATCAAAACGCGGCGGTCAAGGTTCAAGAGCTCACCGACACGCTGTAAAGCACCCCTTTGAATCACAAGATCTTCCGATAAATCTCCTTCTTTCAGGTAATCTTCCTGATAAGCACGAGAGATCCTCATAGTATCCTTCAAAAACGCCTCGTAATAAGAGCACATATCCGTGTTTTCCAACTTCTCGGTGTTTTTTTTGATCACTTCTTCTTCACGGATAGGATCGCATACGGGAAGGCTGTGGTTCTTTTTGTATACAGCCACCTCGGCGACCGCTCTCATGCGTCGCTCAAAGAGTCGAAGCATTTCTTGATCCACCGAATCTATTTCGCGTCTAGCTTTTTCCAACTGATCCATGAAACTTCGTCCTTTCCTCATATAAAAACAATACGGCATTATAAATTACCATATATGTATTATACCATTCCCATAAGGAAAAGTCAATAAAATTTCAAAATTTATACAGAAGCAAAAAATATTCAGAAGAGCGGCAGGATATGACAGAATATGCGGAGACAAGCGGGTAAAATATAGGTATACGGCAATATGAATATTCCGAAAAAATCAATTATCATGAATGTAGTTCACAGAAAGGAATTCGTTATGCTTTGCGAAAAATGCAAAAAGAAAAAAGCTACCTTTTATTACAATGAAAATATCAACGGTCAGCACCGATCCTTTCATTTGTGCGCTGATTGTACATCTGCTATGGAAGCCTCGGGAGAACTGGAGGAATTCAGTTTCCCCTTTCCGCAGCTCGTCTCACCCCTCTCCCTTTTTGACGACAGCTTTTCAGAGGACACAAGCTCCTCCATTTTACAAGGCCTCCCTCTCCACGCGCCTGAACGCACATGCCCGCAATGCGGCATTCAGTTTCAAGAGATCGCCGCCACGGGGAAGGTAGGCTGCCACCTGCTATGATATATTCTCCTCCCGCCTTCTTCCGGGGATCAAGGCGCTCCACGGAAACCGCGAACACGCAGGAAGCGCCCCGCGTGTTTATCGGAAGCACAAAGAAAAGCAAGCCCGCATTGCCAAACTGAAAGAGCAGTTAAAAACCGCCATTCATAACGAGGCCTTTGAGGACGCCGTTCTTTTGAGGGATGAATTGCGCAAATTGGAAAAATAATTTTACAAGAGAGGAGCAAATGAAATGTCTTGGTATCACACCCCAGGTAAAGAGCATGATGTGGTTGTCAGCACCCGTGTGCGTCTCGCCCGCAACGTAGAGGATATTCCCTTTACTTCCCGCATGGATGCCGCCATGGCCGAAGCCCTGATCGCCAGAGTGGATCCGTTGCTGACAGACGGCGGGTTCGTTAAGACAGATTTTCAAAATATTTCCAGAACCTCCGCCTATACCATGGTAGAAAAGCATTACATCAGCCCTACCTTCATCAAGGTCAGCCTTCCACACGCGCTGTATCTGAATGATCCTTGTCATCTCTCGGTGATGGTCTGTGAGGAGGATCATCTTCGATTGCAATGTATTCTGCCGGGATTCTCTCCCGAAGAGGCTTTTGAAGGTGTACGCCGAATGGACGAGCTTCTTGACAGCACCCTTGATTATGCTTTCGATAAACAAGGCCGTTGGGGATACCTCACCCTATGTCCCTCCAATCTCGGATGCGCCATGCGGGCATCCGCCATGTTGTTTCTCCCTGTACTCACTCAGAGCGGCCGTATGGAAGCCTTATCCGCACGTTTGACACAAAGCGGTATGCTGATCCGCGGAATGTGGGGGGAAGGTACCGCCGCTTTCGGATATCTCTATCAAATATCCAATCGAAACACATTGGGAGACAGCGAAGGCGAAATTCTGCAAAATTTTATAAGGGCTGTCAAAGCAGTTATAGAGGAAGAGCGACAGTTGAGGGGCAATATCAAGGGAGAAGCGCTGGACCGTCTGTCAGATAAAATCTGGCGCTCCTTGGGGATCTTGAAATTTGCCCGCTCTCTGCCCCTGCGGGAATTTATGGAACTGATGTCGGATGTGCGTTTGGGAGCCGCTATGGGAATTTTACCGGAGATGGGCATACGCGATCTGACAGCTCTCTTCATAGAAGCCATGCCCGCCACGCTGACAACGACCTCAAGACTAACCCATGCCTCAGATCGAGAGCTGGATATGGCCCGCGGCGTTTTGGTACGGGAAACCCTGCAAAGCTTTCCGTCAGCCGCACCGGCCAAGTAACTCAGTATCAAAAAACAAAAGGAGAACACATGACAAGCCGATTTACGGGAAAGGCCCGCCGTGCCTTAAACGGCGCATTGGAGACAGCCGCCGATCTGGGACACACCTATATCGGATCCGAGCATTTGTTATTATCCCTGTCCTTGGACGAGGATTCTGTCGCATCCAAGCTCCTGTCCTCTCACGGCGGAGATGCGAAGGAAATTCGCTCCGCCATCATTCATTTGGCAGGGGAAGGCGCATTTACGCATCTCACCGCCAATGACATGACCCCCCGCACCCGCCGAATCATTGAGCAATCCGCCCTTATGTCTGCGCGATACGGTCAAAGCTATATCGGGACCGAGCATTTACTCTCTGCCCTCTTGGGGGAAGAGGATTGTGTGGCGGTGCGCATCCTTTCTTCCATGGGGGTTTCGGTGGAGGACATTAGGCGAGATATCAAGAATTTGATGGACGCAACTCCCGGTCGGCACGAAGAAGATCCTCCTACTGTGGGAGGACTCACAAACAACGGACGCAAGCGGGAAAGCAAAGACAAGAGCGGAGATCTCCCCATACCGCATGCACCGACACTGTCCAAATATGGCCGCGATCTAACAGCTATGGCTGCCGTCGGGCGGCTGGATCCCATCATTGGGCGGGAATCCGAAACAGACCGCGTCATCCGCATTTTATCCCGCAGACAAAAAAACAATCCTTGCCTTATCGGAGAGCCCGGTGTGGGTAAAACAGCCGTGGTAGAAGGCTTGGCACAGCGGATTCACGAAGGAAACGTTCCTGACGGCATCAAAGAAAAGCTGGTGGTAACTCTGGATCTTTCGGGCATGATTGCGGGAGCAAAATACCGGGGGGAATTTGAAGAGCGCTTAAAGCACATCCTCGAGGAAGCCGAAAAAAATCCCCATCTGATTCTGTTTATCGACGAGATTCACACCATTATCGGTGCGGGAGCGGCTGAAGGGGCAGTGGATGCCGCCAATATCATCAAACCTGCGCTGGCAAGGGGCGAATTACAAGTCATTGGTGCCACCACCTCCGAGGAATACCGCAAGCACATCGAAAAAGATGCAGCGCTGGCCAGGCGGTTTCAATCCGTCACTGTGGGCGAACCCACAGCCCAAGAGGCGTTACGCATTTTGGAAGGGTTACGGCACAAATATGAAAACCATCATCATCTGAAAATTTTACCGGAGGCCTTGCAGGCCGCCGTGGAGCTATCCGTGCGATATATTCCCGACAGATTTCTCCCGGACAAAGCATTGGATTTGATAGACGAGGCTGCGGCAAGGCTACGCATTGACGGACACACCGAACCACCTGATTTGAAAGCCTTGGAGGCAGAGCTGTCCCTCCTTTCTCAAGAGAAGGAGAAAGCCATTCTGTCACAGGATTTTGAAACCGCGGCACGTATGCGGGATCAAGAGCGCAGCAAGCGAGATATCCTTGAGCAAAGCAAATCCGTTTGGGAACAGCAGAAAGATGCCATGCTTCCTACCCTTACAGCTGATCACATCGCGGCCGAAGTTACCGAATGGACAGGCATTCCCGTCAGTCAACTGCTGGACGGGGAAAAAGAAAAGCTCTTGCATCTGGAGGAAATTCTCGCCTCTCACGTTATCGGGCAAGAAACGGCCGTCTCTGCCGTTGCCAGAGCCGTTCGCAGAGGGCGTATAGGATTGCGAGATCCTCGACGTCCCATGGGCTCCTTTATTTTCCTGGGCCAAACAGGGGTAGGAAAAACCGAGTTGTCGGTGGCCTTAGCCACGGCCATGTTTGGTGATAAAAAAGCACTCATCCGTTTGGATATGTCGGAATATATGGAAAAGCACAGCGTATCCAAGCTCATCGGTGCTCCGCCCGGATACGTGGGATTTGAGGAAGCGGGACAGCTCACCGAACGGGTACGCCGACGCCCCTATGCCGTGGTGCTTTTCGACGAGATCGAAAAAGCCCATCCCGATGTGTTCAACATCCTCTTGCAGGTATTAGACGACGGAGTGCTGACAGACGCACAAGGCCGACAGGTTGATTTCCGCAATACGATAATTATCATGACCTCCAATCTCGGCGCTACAGCAGCAGGCAAAAAGCTTTTAGGATTTACCAACACTTCAGATACGTCCGAAGATGGCGATACGCTCTCGCCCGAGGCGCGTCGGCGCATGATGACCGCCCTCAAAGACACTTTCCGCCCTGAGTTTATCAACCGAGTAGATGATATTGTCCTGTTTAAACCATTGGGCAAAGAGGCGCTCCGAAGTATCACTTCCCTGCTGCTGTCCAAGACCATGGCGCGTGTTCGGGATGTTGGTGTGGAACTATCCTTAGATGATTCGGTCACCGAGCTGATTTCCCAAGAAGGAATGGATCCCGCCTATGGAGCGCGTCCCTTACGAAGAGCGGTCGTCAGGCTGGTAGAGGATGCGCTGTCCGAGGCTCTTCTGAACGGTACGGTTCAAAAAGGTGTTCCCATAACAGCAACCGCTGAAAACGGACAGGTGGTATTTCGTTCTTCCTCCGAAGAGACAATCACACCTTAATATGACAACCCCAAGAGATGGGCGTATCTCTTGGGGTTGCTTTTTGCAAAAAAATATGGTATAATGATTTGTACCGTGAAATATTTACCACATAAAATTCGTCATAGATGATAGAAGACCCATGATGGGTTCCCATAGATCAAAAAGGAGAGTACTCATGCCATCCGAAACTCCTATTCTGCAATATCTCCGCCTGACATTACTTCCCTGTATTGGCAGGCTTTTGGGAAAGCGGCGACGAATTTCCTCTCTATACCTCTTTTTCACGCTGGGGATCTGCGCCTTGCTACTATCCTGTCTATGTCTGACCTTTGGCCAAAATCTGTCATCCTTGGATGAACTCAGGCAAGAGTTTGAGAAATTTATTACTCTACACGGTGTCACTTCCTCCAATCAGCCTTTCCGCGAAAGCGTACGCAGTGTGCTGACGTATGCGGAGGCAGAGATCTATGTTTCCCATATTTGCTTCATGACTCTGTGGCTCATCACGTCCCTTGCGGCGGTATTTCGTGTTTTTTCAGAATCCGTGGCCACGGAAAAATATGTATACGCCCTTTACATCATTTATGGCGCCGATACACGCTTGATGCGCAAAAATATCATTCGGGAATTTTGGGTGTTGGGACTGCCTGCCTTGGCCATTTCTGTTCCGATGGGCATTGCCCTGTGCAATGACAAGGGGGAGGTCGCTGCCTTTACGCTTGTATGCGCCTTAGAAATGCTGTCGTCCTTCTTTCTTTTATCTTTGCTTTGCGCCCATCGGGTAACCGCGCGACTGTTTCGAGAAAGCTGCATACAGCTCATGACAGCTATAGACACTTCCGAGTACATCGAGTCTCCACGCCGTATCTCTCTGCGACGCACGCTTCGAAGAAAGAACGGCTTTAGTTATGCGCTGACCGCCTTTAGCCGCATGAGAACTTACCGCTTCACACAAGCACTGTCGATAGCACTCATTGGCGCGGTACTGTTTTCCATGACCGCTCTTACCCTTCCCGACAATTACGCAATAGAAGACAGCACCCCGGAATATGCCCTCACCTTTACGGAAGGTATTTCTCGTGAAGATCTGTCAGAAAACTATTTGCCCGCCATTGAATCCTTGGAGGCCGTAATCAGCACCTCAACAAAGGCATCCGACACCGCTGAACGACTTGGTACGCATCTTTTGCTCAAGCCGCGACAAGTTCAGGATACAAATAATCCCTCTCTTCTGCAACAGGATGACAAGTGGGCACTGGATACCATCAAAATCGCTTGCGGCGACGATGCGACCCAGACAGAGTTGGGAGAGCTGAATGCTATCATTCCTGACAAATTCAAAGACCGTCTCCTCTCTCCCTTGGGATACAGTTTAGCCGTGCTTCCCGCCCGAACAGCCGCCTACGTTTATCCCGTTCAGAATGGGAAGCCCGCTATCGAGATCGGAGATACCGTGGAGATCGCCATTCCCGATGGTACACCAGGCTATGACCGTTATGGAAATCATATCACCGTGACCGTGACAAGGATGGTTGCGGTGGGAGAGGTTACCACCATACAAACCTTAGACCATCCCATCGTGGAAAAAGTCTGTCCCCGCATTTTTGAAGATTATTTGTTTCTCAATCCTGAGGATTACGCCGCTGTGACAGGCACCGTCCAAACTCGTTCCGTTGCGGTCGGCGAAGCATTTGCCGAAGATCTCGGCCTAACCGATGGTGCTTGTCATCTTCTTTTGCCGAAAAAGCTGAAAGACACGTATGCAGGTCTTTCCCATATCACACTCATTGCCTTCGATAAGGCCGCAATTAAACCATTTTCGTCTCAAGAAAAGACAGCTAACGGTACCGTACAAAAACTCCCTACAGATCAATTTTTCATCAATGAAACCTACCGATATGCGGGAATTTATCTTGGAAGTCCCGAAGATTACCTATCCTCTCCAACGGCGGAAAAAGCCATGCTTGATCATATCAGCGAGTATGCCGAAAAGCACCAAGATGTTAGTCTTCACACAACCGTCTACCCCGTATCGGATATCACCTTTGTTTCTGATCTATCCTTTCCCTGCGCTATTTTCAACAGCCATGACGCTGTCTCTTTTGCGTCCGTTACCACAGATCTTGCCACATTTCCCATGATGCAGGCGATAGGAGGTGACAAGGCTCTATACATAATGGATTGTAATGCCGCCGTTCTTTCGATATCCTCCGATACCTCTCTTGCCATAGGCGATTTGATGTATCTTACTACCAAGGTTCCCAAAGCATTTACAGATGCCATGGCTCAATCCAAAATTCCCCTCGTTTGCGCCAAAGAAGATTACGGTCTGACCGCCGGATATGTGCGAGGTCTGTTTTCTGCCAAACACAGCGATGTATCCTTAGCCCTTGTGCAATTTGACAGCAGCAGCAATCTTGTGCAGGATCACTACCCTTATGAGATTATCGGTACAGGCAGTTATGTGCCTGTAGGTAATACACGTTCCAACAGCATTATGACCCTTTCGGAGCTTGACAGTATGTTGGTCTTTCAGGGAGACCCCAAAGAAGAGCGGGTGCACGCCTCTGTTTTGCAGGGTGATCTGGCAACCAACGACTTTTCGGTCATGACGGAACAAGAAGCAAACTTGAAAGAAAAATTACTGACGGGACAAGCCGTACTTTATCTGCCCGAGGCACATCCCCTGTCTCTTGCTCCCGGTGACCTGATTCATATAGCCCTTGCTGAGCCACTGGCTCTCGACCTCATCCAAATGAGCCTTTCGGGGCGAGATTTGCTGATGATGCAAATGGAGAAGCTGGATCATCTTTATTTGCCGTTGACCTTGATCTCTGTGGAAGCAGACTCCACCCTGACTACCCCTACCTTGGTGATTACCGAGGATGATTTTTGTCAAGTCAGCTCAAGAGCAGGGATATACGCCAATCTCACGATCCATATAGACAGTTACGCTACGCTGGAGGAACTTTCCGAGATTTCCGATGTGCTTCATGGTATGGCAGGAAAAAATGTCATTCTTGACAACCGCGGGGCCGTCCTTCGTAGCCGCGGAACGGGAAGTCAACGCTATCCCTCCATCCTCAGGAAAATGATCCTTCCTTTGTGCTTGCTATTATTCTTACTGCCGTTGTCTGCCGCCCGTACCTTGCATCTCAGGCGTGAAAAAGAGCGTTCCGCCTATATTGCCGCCGGTGAGCATCGCGCCATGAAGCTTCGCATGATGTTAGGAGAAGGGATCCTTTCCTGCATCCTCAACGGTGGACTATATGTTCTTCTCTGCCCCCTCATGATCCTGTGTCTCAAGCTGTTCTGTGGTAAATTCCACGTTCCGCTGATGCCTGAAAGCTTCTCCGTCGTTACGTTTTCAGGTATACTTGGGTTGATTTTGCTTTCTTCTGTCATCTCTTCACTTTTGGCTGCTTTACACCCTTTAAAGCTCCGCAAGCATCCCTCTTCTACGAAAGGAGATACCGCCTTATGACTGTTTTTTCCTGTGAAGCACTTATCAAGCAGTATAAACTCTCTGACCATGTGGTTACCGCCGTCAACCGCGCAACCTTTTCGGTAGAGAAAGGAGAATTTGTGGCCATTATGGGAGAATCCGGCTCTGGGAAAAGCACCCTGCTCAATCTGTGTGCGGGATTGGACAGGCCTGAATCGGGCTCGGTAACCTTGTTGGGAAAATCCCTGTTTCAAATGAAGCCCGACGAGCTTTGCCGTTTCAGGGGTAAACATATGGGTATCGTTTTTCAGGATCATCGGTTGGTCCCCTACCTCACGGCTTTGGAAAACATCCTGCTCCCCTTATCCGCTGCCGGACGGGATATATCCGGTTACAAGACCCGATTGGAATATCTGATCAACCGTCTTTCCTTGGGTGACCGTCTTCATCACTTGCCGCGAGAACTGTCGGGCGGTCAGCAACAACGCGTGGCCTTAGCGCGTGCCTTGATCCATTTCCCTATGATTCTCTTTGCCGATGAGCCTACGGGCAATCTTGACAGAGAAAGCGCCGACCATGTGGCGGAGCTTCTCACCGAACTCCAAAAAGAAGAAGGAGAATCTCAAGCAACCATTGTGGTCACTCATGATGAACGTCTGGCCGCCCACGCCCATCGCGTGTTGATTATGAAGGACGGCGAGCTTACACCTGCCAAATAACATATCCTATTTAACGAGAACAACCGTAGCTATACAGCTACGGTTGTTCTTTGATCGGTTATGGAAGTATCAATCAGAAACCTCACCTGCGGGAACGGAGATTTCGCTATCTCTGGACAGGGGTTTGCCCAAAACGGGTAATCCGTTTTCATCGAAAGTAATGGGCTGGGCATAAGCATATCTTCCCTCTTCGCCCGCATCGGAGGTAGGCATACCGTGATAGGCGATCCAAGTTTCTTGCCCGTTGGGGGAAGTAAAGAAAGTACAATGTCCCACACCATACACGTCATTAGCAGCGGAAAACACCGCCGAGTCGTGCTTGCTCCAATTATTTTTATCCATTATTTCATTGACAGTATAGCTATTGCCATTAAATTCAATAAGTCCCAAGCAATAATACTGCGACCAGCAACCGCTGGCGGAATAGAGCAGACACAGCTTTCCGTTCTTTTCCAAAAATACCGGGCCTTCATTGACACGGGAATCCTTATCCTCTCTCGCCCCTCTTTTTTCCCAATTATAACGAGGATAGGACACACGGATCCGCTGATCCGATATGGTCCAAGGATTTTCCATCACAGCCAGCATGATAACCTGCCCGCGATCCGTAAATTCCGAATAGGCGGTATACAACGCACCGCTTACTTCGTCGCAAAACATTGTCTGGTCAATGGCTAACAAATTGGGGTCTGTATACCCTTTGAACACATATTCTCCAAAGGGGTCATTCGTTTTAGATTCCAAGCAGAACATCCGTATAGAAAAGAAGTCCCACCCTTGGGTCGAGCCGCAAGCGTAAATATACCAACGATCAGTTGCGGGATTGTAAAACAATTCAGGAGCCCAGATATTACCTTGTATCTGCTCGTTCAAATTAAAAACAATGACCTTTTCATCATTGAATACCTTCTCCAGCGAGGTGCTGCGATAGAGCGCGATGCCCAACGCCTCGGTGAAAGTACCATAATAATAGCCGTCATGATAAACGATACAGGGGTCGGGGGCGGCACGGTCAAGGAGAGGATTCTTGAAAGTTTTCAAAGGTTCTGCCTCGCTTTCTGTTTCGATCTCGGTTTCCGTTGCGGATGCTTCGGTTCCCGGAGATTCCGTTTTCAGGGGAGCCGTGATAGCTTCCGTGGCGTTCGTGGCTTTGCTTTCTTCGGTATTATGCGGAGATGTGCTTTCCCTGCCGCAGGCGGTCAACAACAGCGTAAGCACAAGAGATATGCTGATAAGGATTCTTTTCATGTCGTCCTCCGAGTAGATAATATATGCTTTTCATAGTCTACCATAATCAGGGGCATTTGTCAAGGGCAACTTTTTTGGCGATTCCAAGCATTTCCCTTGACAAAGCCAAGGTTATCTGCTATAATATATTCTGTGTATTTATGTGCTTTCCAAAGGAGGTGTAACGGTGAGCTTGCAGGATTCATCCCAATACGGTAATCCCTTGGGGATCGTAGGCAATAAGGCCCTCCTTGCAAGGTTGACCCGTGACGCCCGTGAGCACCGCTTGTCTCACGCATATATCATCGATGGTAAACCCGGTAGCGGAAAGCACGCCATCGCACGCCATATTGCCGCCGCTTTATCCTGCCATCAGCGTCCCGGACGAGTTGCGGGCAATGAAGAGCAAATGGGCTTCTTTGATGACGAGCCTATCACATCTCCCGACCCCGATGCTCCTCTGCCCTGCGGTATTTGTCCCGGTTGCCGCAAGGTACTGGAGAACATCAGCCCTGACGTAATATGGATCGGTCGAGGCGGGAAAGCTACCTTAGGTGTAGATGCCGTCAGACAGATACGAGAAAGCGTGTATCTATCTCCCGGAGAAGGTGACACCAAGATTTATATCATTGAGGATGCCGAAACCATGACCCCTCAAGCACAAAATGCGTTGCTTCTGACTTTGGAGGAACCTCCGTCTTATGTGCTGTTTCTATTGCTTTGCAACGGTGCGGAATATCTTTTGGAAACCATCCGAAGCCGAGCGCCTATACTGCACACCCAACCATTATTCGACGATGATATCCGGAAGTACATGATTGAGCAAAAAAAATCCCTTCCCACGGAAGAAATGAACGCTTTGCTTATTTGCGCCGACGGTGCCATCGGACAAGCTCTGGCGTTATCGGATGCTAAATCTCTTCATTCCATTATGAAGCAACGCGAACTTGTGGATAGCTTTATTACAGGCATCACACAGAACAAAAAAGATGTCATCCCCACGGCCATCAGCAGATTTGGGAACAAGCGCGAGGAGGTTCTCGCCCTGCTGGCTTTGATTTCTCTGGCCATACGAGATCTTCTGCTTATCAAAAAATCCGAAACCTCGCTTTTAAAGTATTACACAGACCGTGAATCTGCTGCTGAGTTGTCCGCACTTTTCACATCCCGCATCCTCCTTCGCATCAACGATGCGTTAGAAGGCGCACGGGAAGATCTCAGCCGCAATGCCAACGTTCGTTTAACGCTGACCCATATGTGCCTTACAGCCGGATTGCTGTAAGGCGAAATCATATATTATTTCCACCATTTTGAAAGGAACCCATGATTATGGATACCATGGAAAAGGCCCCCGCGCGTGAGGGGCAAAAGAAGAATCATCACGGCAAGCGCCGTCCCCATTACAAACACGGAAACCGCCATCCTGACAAGAAAAATGAAGCCGCCACTCCCGTTTCCGAGAATCTTGTCAATACCGCGGAGACTGCCATCAATCAGACCTCTGTAAAGCCCTCGGCTCATCGTGATGCCGACGAGGAAAAGCAGGCTGCGAGTGAGCAGAAGACTCAAAGAAGTCCTCAGCGCCCCAGAAATCAAGCCCCTGCTAAGAAGCCCTCCGTTCTGCCTCAAATGAACAATCTTTTGATTGAAGATTGCCCCGAAGAGATCGCGGATCTTTCTGGGCACGTCACCGACGCGGCCGAAATAGAGCGTATTCTAAATTACGATATTTTCTCCAAGAAATCCTACGAAATTCCCGAGGTAATTCCCGAGGGGAAAGTTGTCATTACAGGTATTCGTTTCCGCACAGGCGGAAAAACCTACTTTTTCGATCCCGGACAGTTGAATTGTCCCGTCGGTAGCTATGCCGTGGTGGAAACGGCACGCGGCTTGGAATTCGGGGAGGTCTGTATCGGTAACCGCATGGTGGATGAAACACTGGTCGTTTCTCCTCTGCGCCCCGTCATTCGTTTGGCTACCGAGGAGGATATCCTTCTAAACCAACATAATCATCAACGCGAGGAGGAAGCCTTCCGCATCGGTAAAGAAAAGATTGTCGAGCATGGATTGGATATGAAGCTCGTGTCGGTGCAGTACACCTTTGACAACAGCAAGCTGCTGTTCTACTTCACCTCTGACGGACGTGTGGACTTTAGAGAGCTGGTTAAGGATTTAGCCAGCGTGTTCCACATCCGCATTGAGTTGCGTCAGATCGGTATCCGAGACGAAGCCAGAATGCTGGGTGGTTTGGGTGCTTGCGGCCGTCCTTTGTGTTGCAGTACCTTCCTGTCCGATTTTGGCCAGGTATCCATGAAGATGGCAAAGGAGCAGAATCTTTCTCTCAATTCAACCAAAATTTCGGGTTGTTGCGGCCGTCTTATGTGTTGTTTGCGCTACGAGCATGAAACCTACGCAGAGGCACTCCGTCAGCTTCCTTCTCCCGGCACCTTTGTCAACACTCCCGACGGTTTGGGCGTGGTCACCGATGTGCTGCCTTTGGAGGATGCTGTCAAGGTATCCATCAAGAGCGAAACTGCGGTCGCTCCCAAAAAATACAGCAAGCAGGACATCACTCTTCAAAATCGCGCCTCAACTATCACGGCCTCGCCTGCTGATGACATTGCCGAGCCTGATTCTGACGATTGAATCCGTCGGTGTGAATTGTTTTCAATTTCTTAACAAATATGTAGCAAAATAACCAATAATTTCTGTCAAACACCCCTTGCAAAAATTTTGGTTTGTGCTATAATGTTGTATGTACCGTCCATGACGGCAAGAATATCAAAACGGAGGTTTTTACCATGGCTTACATTATCAATGACAGCTGCATTTCTTGCGGCGCTTGCGCTGACAACTGCCCTACCGAGGCTATCTACGAGGGTGACGGTAAGTACGAGATCGATGCTGATAAGTGCATCGACTGCGGTACCTGCGAGGACACCTGCCCTGTAGACGCTCCCAAGGCTGAGTAATTCAGAGCTATAAACAAAACCCGACCGTCTCTGCTTCCCTTCGGGATTGAAAGCAAGATGCGGTCGGGTTTTGTTTTTCATATTTGCTCTAAAAACATTCAAACCGCTTGAATTTGGCATTTTTTTGTGATATAATATAAATTGTTGTTTATCAGGGGCTTTGCCCCTGAACCCCACCAATGAACCTCGCGTTGCAAGCAACGCTTGAAAAAAGGTTCTTGGAACTCTAAAAACTTTCATCAATGTGAATTTGTTTTAAGAGTTTTTGAAGGGGGGGATGGGGGAAACTTTTGGCAAAAAGTTTCCCCCGACCGTACTCCGTAAAATAACAATTAACCCCATCAAAAATTTTTAAAAAGGAGGTCTCGACCGTGGCGCATGACGAAAGACACGACTACGTCAACGAAAACATCACCCTTACCCAAAAGATCGACGGTTTGACCTTCGGCACCGATGCCTATCTTTTGGCGGCGTACGTCAAGCCGCGAGCCAAGGCCCGGGCGGTGGATCTGGGAAGCGGAACCGGGATCATTCCCCTGCTCTGCCTTGCCAGAAAGAAATTCGCCTCCTGCGTGGCCGCCGAGATTCAGCCCACCTTCGGAGAGCTGATCCTTCGTAACGCCGAAGAAAACGGGATGGCTGACCGCTTGACCCTTTGGTCGGGAGACGTGCGGGGGCTGATGTCATCCGATTTGGGATATGAGGCAGACATCGTCACTGCTAATCCCCCCTATATGACTGTTGGCGGAGGGGCTGCCAACCTCCATGAAGAAAAGCACATCGCCCGTCACGAGGTTCACGGCGGGATCTTTGATTTTTGCGCCGCCGCCGGGCGAATCCTCAAGCACGGGGGACGCTTCTACTGCGTTTTCCGTCCTGATCGCCTATCCGATCTTATGTCGGCCATGCGTGAGGCACACTTGGAGCCCAAGCGTATGACCTTTGTTCACGCCACCTACGCGTCTACTCCTTCTATGGTATTGGTGGAGGCCACCAAGGGAGCGGCTCCTTCTATGACAGTAACACCACCCCTTATCTTATGGGAAGCGGATGAGCAAAATCCCGAAAAGCCCGCAAAATCTATGATCTCCACCCCGGATCACGCTTATATTTACAGGCATTGCGGTTTTCCCGATGGTTTTTTAGGCATCAACCGTAAGAGTTCCCGTTAAAGAAAGGACACCGAGCTCTATGAAAAAGCATCTGGTGATTTTATCCGCCGCCTGCGGTGTGGGAAAAACCACAATTCAAAACACCTTGCGCCAGCTAAACCTGTTGCCCCACTTCGCCTGCCTTGATTCCGACGAAATGGGCATCAACTGGTGGGATTACACGGGCACGCCCCGCGAAGCCGATTACACGAAGGATTGTCTCGCCACCGCCCTTGCGCGGGCGGGTGATCGTTCTCTTGTTTTCTGCTCTTGTATTGCTCCACCTGATTTTTGCAAGATGCGGCCATGCTTTCCCGAGATTTCCTCGGTACAGCATATCGGTATGTTCTGCTCGGATGACGAGGTACGCCGCCGCTTGCTGGCACGTCCCGCGGAGCGGATGTGCGGCGATGAGAAGTTTATCCGATCCCAGATCGAATACAACCAATGGATCCGCGAGCATCCGAGCGAATACGCATTTCACATAGACAATACCCCCTACACAGAAGAAGAAACAGCCCGTATCATCGCGGATTTCATCCTCGGTTAACTCTCTTTCCACGAAAGGATACATATGGATCACAAGAAACATATTCTCAGCTATACCCGCCGCGCGGTGGATGACTACAGTATGATCCGTCCGGGTGACAAAATTGCCGTGGGCGTCTCCGCCGGTAAAGATTCTTTGGCTTTGCTTTGCGCCATGGCGGGGCTTCGCCGTTTTTATCCCATTCCCTTTGAGCTCATGGCTATTACCGTGGACATGGGCTTTGGAGATATCGAGGCAAATCAAGGCAAGATCTTGCCCGAGGATCCCTACGGGGATATCCGCCGTCTCTGCGAGTCTTTGGACGTGCCTTACAAGGTCGTCCCCTCTGAGATCGCCAAGATCATTTTTGACGTACGAAAAGAGCAAAATCCTTGCTCCCTTTGTGCCAAGCTTCGTCGCGGTGCGCTTCACAATGCCGCCAAGGCCGAGGGCTGTACCTCAGTGGCTTTGGGACATCATTTTGACGATGCTGTGGAGACCTTCATGTTGAATCTGTTCTATGAGGGACGTATCGGCTGTTTTCAGCCTGTGACATACCTCAGCCGCGTAGGACTTTATGTCATCCGTCCCCTGCTCTACGCCCCTGAAAAAGAAGTGGCTGCCTTTGCCAAAGAGGCCAACCTGCCCGTGGTGTCCTCCTCCTGTCCTGCCGACGAAAACACCCAACGAGAAGAGATGAAACAGCTTCTCAGGGATTTGGAGCGCAATAATAAGGGTCTCCGCCATCGCATCTTCGGAGCTATACAGCGCGGAGAGATCGACGGTTTTCATCTGCCCGATCGAAGACCTTTGATATTCCCCGAGCCTGACGAGCAAAATTGAAAAGTATAAAAATACGGCATAGCCTTTGAAGACTATGCCGTATTTTTATGGGTTTTCTCCCATGTACGAGGAGTGGATTAGTCCATCTGCTCCTTAACCTTGGAAGCCTTACCAACGCGATCGCGCAGGTAGTACAGCTTAGCGCGGCGAACCTTACCGTGACGGATCACGTCAACGTTTACCACGTGAGGAGAATGCAGGGGGAAAGTCTTCTCAACGCCGACACCGTAGGAAATACGGCGAACGGTAAAGGTAGAAGAGATACCGCCGTTGTGCTTGGCGATAACAGTACCCTCGAAGAGCTGAATTCTCTCTCTGTTACCCTCTTTGATCTTGTTGTGCACACGAACGGTGTCACCGATGTTGAAAGCGGGAACGCTTTCTTTGAGCTGCTCACTTGTAAAAGCCTTGATCATATCCATGTCATGACCCTCCTTATATACCGGGCGTTCATGCAGAGCTGCGCAGCGGACCACCCTCAAAATACGTTGTGCACTGTCGCACATACGGATGTTATTATATCACATTTCCCCTTGTTTTGCAAGAGGTTTTACGAAAAAATATCCATAAATTTAAGAGATATTGTCAGAAAGCACATGGTAAAATTAGACAAATCACCATGCAACCGCTCAATTCAGCTTTTTCAGCTTGGCATAGGTTCCCATGAGCTTCTTGGTTCCGACCTTATCAAACATAACCTCAATGAGCTTGTCCTTACCCATGGGTTTCACAGATAAAATCTCGCCCTCACCAAAGGTCATATGCTGTACGCGATCGCCTGCTTTCAAGGCTACCATATCTCTGTCGCCTACACCTGCACCGGTACTGTGGGGTAGTTTTCCTACCGTGGTACGATCCGTATGAACGGGTACTTTAGGCTTTTGAGGACGCTCACTAATATAGGTTCTGGGCAGGGTGGGAGTGACATAGGGAGATGCGCCGTTACCCATGGTCATATCCTCTTCCACATACAGCGCATCGGGAATCTCGTCCACAAAACGCGAGCGACGATTGGCCACGGTCTGCCCATACCACAAGCGGGATTTGGCGTGAAGAATGATCACTTGCTCCTTTGCGCGCGTGATAGCAACGTAAGCCAAGCGACGTTCTTCCTCCATGTCCTCGGACGCTCCCATAATATTTTGCATTCCGGGGAAAATACCGTCCTCCATGCCGGGTAACATAACCACAGGGAATTCTAATCCCTTGGCGCTGTGTACCGTCATAAGAACCACGGCATCTGCTTTTTCATCGTATTTATCCACGTCAGCCACCAGGGCGTTTTCCTCCAAGAAGCCCACGAGTGTGGGTTCCTCGTTATTTTGGCTGTATTCTACCATGTTGGATTTTAGCTCGTACAGATTGTCTACACGTTCCTTTTCCTCTTCTCCCGCCATTTGCAGCATTTTCAGGTATCCCGTTTTTTCCATAACGGCATCAAAGAGCTCTCCGAGAGATACATTTTCGGCAATCCCTCCCAGCTCCTTGATCAAATCTGCAAAAGCGGTCAGGGACTTGGCGGCACGCGACAGGGCAGGATAGCTCTCTGCATGATCCATCACATCAAAGAGAGAAGTTCCCGTTTCAACGGCAATAGCTTCTACCGCCGTAAGGGTTTTATCCCCGATGCCGCGACGAGGTTCATTGATTACGCGCAGAAGGCGCTCTCTGTCATTGTGATTGCTGATGAGCTGGAGATATGCCACGGCATCACGGATTTCCTTGCGATCGTTGAACCGAGTACCGCCCACCATACGGTAAGGAATACCGCTTTTGGCTAAGGCTCGCTCCAAACTTGAGGACTGAGAATTGGTGCGGTACAGCACGGCGAAATCTCTGTATGTACGGTTTTGGTTCTGCCGCATCATATGGGCAACGGTATCTACCACCGAACGCGCCTCAGCCATCTGATCCTCCACACGGCGGACAATGATCTTTTCGCCCTCTGCACCTGCAGTCCACAGCTTCTTCCCTTTTCTCCCGTGGTTATGCCCAATCACACCATTGGCGGCGTTCAGAATGGTCGCGGTAGAACGATAATTCTGCTCCAATTTAATGACCGTAGCCTTATCGTAGACCTTATCAAAGCCCAGAATATTGTCAATGGTAGCCCCGCGGAATTTGTAGATACTCTGGTCATCGTCACCTACCACCATGAGGTTATGCGTTCCTCCCGACAGAAGAGCGGCCAGCTCAAACTGAGCGCGGTTGGTGTCTTGGTACTCGTCAATGCAAACATATTGAAATTTACGCTGATAGTAGCTTCTAAGATCCTCATGCTCCCGCAACAGCCGGACTGTGAGGAGGATGATATCATCAAAGTCAACAGCATTATTCTCTTTCAGCCGGGCCTGATAACGTTTATATGCCCGGGCAACCGGAAGGATCCGCATATCGCCGATGTTTTCTGCACGCTCCAGCAGCATATCCGGGGTGACCATGCGGTCTTTTTCCTTACTGATGACGCTCAAAACATATTTTGCGGGGAAGGTCTTGTCGTCAAGACCCATATCTTTGATAATATCCCGCATGACCCGCTCGGAGTCCGAGGTGTCGTAAATAGTGAAGCTACGTCCGTAACCCAGTCGCTCGATATCCCGACGCAAGATCCGGCAGCAGGCTGAGTGGAAGGTCATGGCCCACACATCCCGGGCATCAGGCCCCAGCATATCCTCCAGACGATCCTTCAACTCGTTTGCGGCCTTGTTGGTAAAGGTGATGGCAATGACGCTCCACGGCACAGCGGGATCCAGCGCACACAGATTGTCAGCCCTGCGGACATCGTACTCCGACAGTTCCTCCGGAAGCTGCTCCAGAAACAGCACATCCTCCTCGGTAACCGTATCCGGAGGAACT